>CAITUY010000177.1 GCA_903895695.1 uncultured bacterium | reverse complement strand
AGCCGCGCCACAGGCCAGCGCCAGGCCGGCCGCCCACATCCCGATCGTTCGTTGCATTGCACTCTCCTTCGTCACGAGACCTTCAAAATGAATAATTAATGCTATACGATTAACAATCTAAAGTCAACCCTTCTTCTCAACGGCCGTAGCCGATCGAGAAACTCCACCGCTCCGTCTGGCTCCGCGGATCGTCCCTTTCCGTCGGCCACGCATAGTCGAACCGCATCGGGAACCCCGGGATATCGAGCCTGAGGCCCACGCCCACGCCGGCGGCCAGGTGGTCGAAATCGAACTGGTACGGGTCGAGCCACACGTTCCCGACGTCGTAGAAGGTGGCGAAGCGAAGCTTGGACACGATCGGAATCGTGTACTCCGCGCTGGCGAGGGCGAGGCTCTGACCGCCGCACGGCAGCGCGGTGCCGTCGCCGTTGACCCGCTCCGCCTTGGGACCCACCCAGCGATAGCGGAACCCCCGCACGGTGCTCGACCCGCCCATGAAAAGCCGTTCCGATATCGGCACCTCTTCGGTGTCGCCGTAGGTGTCGATGACTTCGCCGCGGACCCGCAGGCTGAAGACGTGCTCCCACCACAGGGGCACGTAATACGTCCCGCCGGCTTCCAGGGAGTACAGTTCCGTATCGAAGCCCAGCGGGCCGCCCATGAGGGTGCCCGTCGCGTAGGCCCGCAGGCCGCGCGTGGGAAGGAAGAAATTGTCGCGCGTGTCGTGCCCGAGGCTGGCGGAGAGCGAACTGGCCACGTGCTTCGGCTCGTCAAAGGAGAACGGCTTGGTCTCCTGGTCCTCGACAATCTCGTAGGCGTTGGTGTCGGTGACATTCTTCGTCTCGACCTGTTCCAGCCGGTATTTCAGATCGAACCGGTTGGGGCCGGGCAGCGGCACGCCCAGGCTGACGGCAGTGCCCAGGCGTTGCACGTCGTAGTCGGTGTTATTCAGACGCTGGCTGTACAGATCCCATCCGAGCGAAAGCCTGCGGTCCAGGAACCAGGGCTCCACGAACGACAACGTGTAGTTCTCGGTCGTCGAACCGAACTCGGCGCGCAACTTGATCTTTTCGCCGGCCCCCAGGAAGGGCCAGCCCCGGAAGTCGAAGTTGCCCTGGCTGATCTCGGCGAACCCGATCAGCTTGTCGATGCTCGAGAACCCGGCGCCCGCCGTGAACTGCCCGGTCCGTTGCTCTTCGACCTCGAACACCAGATCGCTGCGATTGCTCTCGGCGGTCGGCTCATCATAGGTCGACACATTGGAAAAGAACCCCAGGTTACGCAGGCGGCTCTCGCTCTTGCGCGTCCGCACGCCGTCGAAACGCTCGTCGGGATACACGAGCAGCTCGCGGCGCACGACCTTGTCCTTGGTAACACTGTTGCCGCGGATGATGACTTCATTGACATAGGTCAGGCGGCCTTCGCCGATGGCAAACCGCACGTCCACGTCGCCCGCCTTGTCGCGCAGGTCGAGCAGGGGGGTCACGCTCGTCCGCATGTACCCGCGGCTCTCGTAGTAGTCGCGGATCGCCTCGGCCGCCTTGTTGATCGCGATCATGGAGGCGACGTCGCCGGCCTTGAGTCCCGCCGCCCGCGTCAGTTCGGGCGCCGGGTAGAGCGTGTTGCCGCTGACGCTCGACCGGGCGATGTGGTAGCGCAGCCCTTCGACGATCGGCACGGTGACGAGGAAGCGGCCGGGAACGATCTCCTCGATCTTCGGCTCGCCCACCCGGACGTCCAGGTACCCGTGGTCCTTGTACACGGCCGCCACGTGCTCGCACCCGCCCTTGAGTTCCTCGGCGTCGTAAGGCGTCCGGCGGAACCAGCCGAGCGGATTGTACCACGCCGGGATGTCCATGGCCGACCGCAGGTCCCCGTAGTCCACGGCCTCGCGGCCGGGGAAGACCACCCGGCGGATGCTCGTCCGGTCGCCTTCGCGAACGCGCACCGTGACCGTGGCCAGGCCCCGTTCGCGATCCACAACGTCCACCGTCCAGGTCACGGATGCGAACGCGTAGAGACGCTTGCGGTACTCCTCCTTAAGTTTCACAACCCGCGCCGCCACGGTCGGATCGTCGACGTAGTCGCCGGCGCTGAGTTCCAGGAGTTCGCGCACCTTGCTTTCGCCCAGTTCCTCGGCCCCCGTGACCTTGACGGGCTGCGTGAGCTTGAGCTTGGGTCGGACGACATAGGTCAGGGTCACGCCATCCGCGGCCGTCTCGACCTCGGCCCGCACGTCGCTGAAACGGCCGGAAGCCAGCAGGTTGCGGACATCGCTGGCAACCGTGTTGCGGTCGAGCGTCGCGCCGGGCTTGACCGCCAGGTAGGTGCGCACCATGGCGGCATCCACGGGAATGTCGCCGGGGGCGCGTACGTTCACGGCCTTGACCGGCTCCGCGCCGGCCAGCCCCGTCCACGCCAGCAGGACGCTGGCAGCCGCACTAATCGTCCATCGTAACGTCATGGTCGTGCATGCCTCCGGTGCCGGTCAGCCGGCCTGCTCATCCACCCCGTGCGCCGCGTCGCGGAATCGCGTGTATTCCTTCTGGAAGATCATTCTGATTTCAAGCCCGGCGGGCCCGTTGCGGTTCTTGGCAATGTCGAGCAGGGCGGTGTTCTCGTCCTCGGGCTCGCCATCCGGCCCGGTCCCGGACCCGGTGCCGCGCCGCGGCCGGCGCAACAGCATCACCACGTCGGCATCCTGTTCGATGGAACCTGAATCGCGCAAGTCGGACAGCTTGGGCCGCTCGTCCTCACGCGCCTCGGGTGCCCGGCTGAGCTGGCTCAACACCAGCACAGGCACGCGCAATTCCTTGGCCATGGCCTTGATGTTGCCGGAAACGACCGTGATCTCGACCTGGCGGCCGTGGCGCGAATACTCGGGAGCCCGGAGCAGTTGGAGGTAGTCGATGACGATCAACTCGACGTTGTGCTTGGCTTTCATCCGGCGCGCCCGGGCGCGCAGTTCGGTGATGTCGAGACCGGCGGAATCGTCAAGGAAGATGGGCGCGCCGACCAGGGCATCGGCAGCGGCCATGAGCTTGCCGTGATTGACGCCGGAAATGAAGCCGCCGGAGATCGTGTGGGCGGAGACCTCCGCCTTGCAGCACATCATGCGCTTCACCAAGTCCAGGCAGGACATTTCCAGGCTGAACACGCCGACGGGCCGCGGCCGGTTCTCCGGATCGCCGAAGCCTAGCGCCACATTCTCGGCGATGTTCATGGCCAACGACGTTTTGCCGACGGAAGGACGCGCAGCCAGCACGACCATGTTGCTGGGCTTGAGCCCCTGCAGGTAATGGTCGATATCCCTGAAGCCGCACCTCACGCCCTCCATGCCGCGGTGTGTGTTGTCGAGCAGGCCCACCATCTCGTGGATCAGGTCCTGCCACGGGCGCATGCTTCCGTGCTGGCGGGAGGTGATGTCGAAAAAAGCCTGCTCGACGTTGCTGAGCACCCCCATGGCGTCATCGGTGGACTCGTAACAACGGCGCTCCGCGTCGCGGGCCGTGTCGATCACGCACCGGAGGAGGAACTTGTCCCGGACGATCCCGATGTAGTATTCCGCATGGGCCGCCGTCGGCGTGGCGTCGACGAGCCGGTCAAGCGCCGTGCCGCCCCCCACGCGATCCAGCAGCCCGGCGCTCTGCAGCCGTTCGCTGACGGTGAGAAGATCGATGGGACGCCTCTCGCGAGACATCTCCAGCATGGTCTCGTAGACCGTACGATGCGCGGGGACGTAGAAAGATTCCGGAAGGAGTTGCCGCTCGACGCACAGATCGAGGATCTTCTCGCCATCAAGCAGCACGGACCCCAAAACACCCCGCTCCGCCTCGTCGCTGTGGGGCGGCACGCGGTCGACGCGCGCGCCGGCGGGCGAAACAGGGGCACCCTGGGCCATGGGCCTATTCCTGGACGATCCAGACCTTGATCACGGCATTGACGTCAGCGTGCAGCTTGACCTTCACCTCGTAGACTCCGAGTTCGCGAATGGGTTCGTCCAACTGCACGGCGTGCTTGTCGACTTCGAATCCCTGGCCTTGCATCACCTTGTGGATGTCGGCCGCGGTGACGGAGCCGAAGAGCTTCTCGCCTTCGCCCACCTTCACGGAAATCGTGTACGAGCCCTTCTCAAGGGTCGCGGCGTACGCCCGGGCCTTCTCGGCGGCCTCCTTGCGGACCGCTTCGCGCTGCTGCTGGAGTTTGGCCAGCCGCCGACGGGTCGCCTCCGTCACGGGTGCGCCCAGCTTGTTCGGGACGAGGTAGTTCCGCGCGAACCCTTCGGTTACGCGCACGACCTGGCCCTCGGTCCCGAGGTCCTTCACATCCGCCATCAGAATAACTTCAATTGCCATCGGTATTCCTCCCTGCGGCACGCTGCGTCCCAGACGGGACAAACCGGGCCGTCCGGCAACCGCCGGACACACCCGCTTCAGGCGCGCCTAGTCTGCCCTATCGCAAGAGTCCCATTACGCGCGCCCGCCGAATCGCGCGGGAGATCGTCCGCTGCTGGGTCGGCGTGGCGCCCGTCAAACGGGACGGCACGATCTTGCCCTGCTCGGTCGTGAACTTCCGCAACAGTTCGATGTCGCGCAGGTCGATATCCTTGATGGCCTCGATTCCGGGAACGCGCCGCCGGCTGACGGTCGCATTGCTGCTACTGCTGCTGCTCTTCATGTCACGGTTCGCCATAACTGCTCCTGCTCCTTAGAAAGGTAAATTGTCGTCATCCCCGCCGCCCTGGGGCGGCGGCTCACCCGCGTCGTTCGCCGGGGCCGCGACCGGGCCCCGGGACGCCGCCGGCCTCGAGGCATTCCTCGCCGCGGCCGGCTCGTCGCCGCCGGCCACATCGACGGGCTCGTCATGCTCGCCCCGCGCGCCGCGCGGAGCGCCCATGAACTGCACGTTGTCGGCGTGGACGCGCAACTTGCTGTTCTTCTTCCCGTCCTTCTCCCATTCGTGGTACTGGAGCCGGCCCTCGACCAGGATCTGCGAGCCCTTGTTCAGGTACTTCGCGCAGTTCTCGGCGGTGACTCCCCAGACGTTCACGTCAACGAAACACGCCTCTTCCTTCTCCTCGCCCTTTTGCGTCTTGAACTTCCGGTTCACCGCCAGCCGCAACTCGGCCACGGCCTGCCCCGACGGCAGATGACGCACCTCAGGGTCCCGGGTAAGGTTGCCCATCAAAAATACGCGATTCATCGACGCCATGGCGCGTCCGCTCCTTTCGGGTCCCCGGCCTGTCAGTACGAGCGGTCCCGCTGGTAGCGGTCACCGCGATCGCCGCGGTCACGGTCGCCGCGGTCGCTGCGCTCGGGCCGCTCGGGCGCCGCCGTGGACGGCACGCTGTTCACGAACTTCTCGTCCAGCTTGGCGATCTGGAAGCGGAAAATTTCGTCGTTCAGTTTGTAGCGCGCGTTCAACGCCGCTATCTTGTCGCCGGCCACCTGGAACACAACGGCCAGGTAGACGCCCGATTCCGTCTTCTGCATGGTGCGCGCGAAAGAACGGCGGCCCATGTCGCGGGTATGGAGCACTGTGCCGCCGCTCTTCTGGATCTCGCCCGTCACGGCGGCGCCGAGATCCTTGATGCGGTCGTCCTTAACGCTCTCGCCAAAAATGAACAATCCCTCGTACGTATTCACGCTTTTCCTCCTGCGCTCGTCTCCGACGCGTCGAGCGGATCCCGTCGCCGCGCGTTATAGCGATTCATGGCCGTCTCTATTCCGCACTCCACGGCGCACAGCACCGCTTCCGCCGCCTCGTCCGTCACTGCCCGGACCGTTTTCCACTCCGTCACCGTAAACGCCGAGAGCACGTGGTCGATCAGGTCGCGGCGCCCGTCGCCCCGGCCGATCCCGATCCGCACACGCTCGTAGGCGTCCGTTCCCAGCGCCTCGGCAATCGACGTCAATCCGCGATGCCCGCCGGTGCTGCCCTGCTTGCGAATCCGCAACGAGCCCAGCGGCAAATCGGCATCATCCACCACCACCAACACGTCGGCCGGCGTCAGCTTGCGATACTGTACGATCGCCCCGACAGACCGCCCGCTCGCGTTCATATACGTCTGCGGCTCCACCAGCAGGATATCCTGCCCCGCATAGGCCGCCGTGCCCACGAGCGCCTGAAAACGCGCGCTCGACCTCAGCCGGCACTCCAGCCGCCCGGCCAGCGCGTCGACCGCCTGAAACCCCACGTTGTGGGGCGTGCGCTCGTACTCGCGGCCCGGATTGCCAAGCCCCACGACGACTTTCACCGGTGCGGCTCCGCCATCGAACACCCGAAACTGGACCCCGCCCGACCAAGCGGTCGTGACCGCTAGTCCTTCTTGCCGGGCTTGGCTTCCTTCTTCTCTTCCTTGGCCGGGGCACCCTTGCCCGCTGCGCCCTTGGCCGGGGCCGCGCCCTTGGCCGGGGCCGCGCCTTCCGCGCCTTCGCCTTCCTCGGCCTTCTTGCCGCCGATAACCTCGGGAGCCGCCTCGGCGCCTTCGGCCGCCGCTTCCGGCGTCTCTTCCTTCTCCTCGCGCGGCGCCACCACGGTGGCCACGGCCACACCGCCCGGCGTCAACACGGTGAACTTCGGGTCGATCTTCAGGTCGCGTACCATCAGCGTCTTGCCGAGGTTCAGGACCGTCACGTCCACGTCGAACTGGTCGACCAGATCCATCGGCAGACACTCGACATCCAACGCCCGGATCACGTGCTCCAGGATGCCGCCCTGCTGCGAGACGCCCACAGGCTCGCCCGTGAGCACGAGCGGAATCGAAACGCGCATCTTCTTCGTGAGCGAGATCTCGACGAAGTCCACGTGCAGCACGCCGCCCATGACGGCCTCGTGCTGGACTTCACGCATCAGCGCCTTGACCTGGCCTTCGCCCTCGATGTCGAGGTCGACGATCAGGTTCTCGCCGGAGTGATGCCGGAGCATCACGTCAAAATTGCGGTTTTCGATCTGGATCGACCGCGCGCCCTTCTCGCCGTATACAACGGCGGGCATCCAGCCCGTTCTGCGCAACGCCTTCGCGGCGGACGTCCCGGAAGTTGTTCGCTTGCTCGCCGACAGTTTGATTTCCTTCGCCATACGACTACCCTCTTTGTGTTCCTTGCCTAAATCCTGAACAGCGACGACACGGACTGATTATCGTGAATCCGCAAAATCGCCTCGCCCAACAACCCCGACACCGACAGCACGGTGATCGGCAGTCCCGCCGTATCCGCCAGCGGCACGGTATCGGTCACGACCAATTCCTTGATGACCGAACCGCGCAACCGCTCCACGCCCATGGGCGTCAGCACGGCATGCGTCACCGCCGCAATGACGTTGGCCGCGCCGTTGTCCTTGACAATGCGGCCCGCGGTCGTGAGCGTGCCCGCCGTCGTGCACAGGTCGTCCACGAGCACGCAGTTGGCCCCCGCCACGTCGCCCACCATGGTCAGGGCCTCGACATCCGTCGGACCCTTGCGCTGCTTGGCTACCAATGCGAGCCCGGCGCCGAGCATTTCCGAATAACCGTGGGCCATCTTGAGCCCGCCGGTATCCGGCGACACCACCACCGCTTTTGCCAGTTGTTTTTCCAGCAGGTATTTGCCGATCACGGGCGAGGCATACAAGTGATCGACGGGAATATCGAAGAAGCCCTGGAGTTGCTGCGCGTGCAGGTCGACCGTCAAAAGGCGATTCGTGCCGGCCGAGACGATCAGGTTGGCAACGAGCTTGGCCGTGATCGGCACGCGGGGCTGGTCCTTGCGATCCTGACGGGCATACCCGTAGAAGGGCAACACCGCCGTGATGCGGGCAGCCGACGCACGCCGCAGCGCGTCGATCATGATCAAGAGCTCCATCAGGTGCTCGTTGGCCGGATTGCTGGTCGATTGGACCACGAAGACATCCTTGCCCCGGACATTCTCCAGAATCTTCACCCACGTTTCGCCGTCGGGAAAACGGGTGATCTGGGCCTTCCCCAGGGGAATCCCCAGGTAGTCCGCAATCCGCTGAGTGAGCAGCGGGTTGGATGTTCCTGAAAAAATCTTCATGTTCAACGTCCGCTCGTACGTCCTTGGCCTGGTTGCCCGACTAGGATTCGAACCTAGGCTCTAGCCTCCAAAGGGCCGTGTGCTGCCATTACACCATCGGGCAATACTTGCGCGACCCGTGTCCACAGCGGACAGCCCGCGTCGCACCCGATCTCGTTCTCCATCTGTTCCGCGTGGCGCCGATCGGCCGCCAGCGCGAATATCGACGCGCCGCTACCCGACAGCAACACCCCAAGCGCACCGGCTGCCTTCAGCCTTTCCGCAACGACCCGCAACAGCGGGTATTTGACGAAAACCACCCGCTCCAACGCGTTGTGGAGGCTGGCGGCAGCCAGTGTCACCGCTCCTCTTTCCAGCGCAAACCGTGCATTAGTAAAGGTTTCGTCGGGTGAAGTCAACCCCGTTCTGAAACGTCGGTAAACGTCCGCCGTCGGCACGCTGAACCCCGGGTTGACCAGTAACAACCACCATTCCGTCCCTGCCGGCCACCGGCAGGCAATCGGCGTGACCCGTTCGCCCCGCCCTTCCATGCAGACGGCGCCGCCGCGGACCAGCGCCGGGATATCGCTGCCCAGCTCGGCCCCCAGGACCATCAGATCCGCCGGCGCGAGACCCGTGCCCCACAAGGCGTTAACCCCCACCAACGCCGCCGCCGCATCGGCACTCCCGCCGCCCATGCCGCCCCCCACCGGGATCCGCTTATGGATATGGATGCGCACGCCTCCGCGATGCCCGGTCGCCTCCCGAAGTCGCTGCGCGGCCCGGACTGCCAGATTGTCGGCAGAACCCGGCACCAGCCCGGCGTGCCCCTCGGGCAACTCCGATCCGTCGCAAACCGCCTCGATGACCCCATCGGTCTTCTCCACCTTCAATTCGTCGACAAGCGACACCGGCACCACCAGACTTCGCAAGTCGTGGTAACCGTCGGGACGCTTGCCGAGAACGTCAAGGAAGAGGTTGATCTTGGCCGGGGCCGCGATCGAGAGGCTCTCCGCCCCCTCGTGCATGGCGGGCGGAGTTACCAGACGGGACCCCGAGCGTCAAGCAGGGAGTCGCAACCCCCCACCCCCTCCTCACCTGCAGGCCGAGTGGAAGAGACGGCCTTCGCCGGCGAAACCGCCCGTGCGCCAGGGCAGGTTCCACGCCATGTGCTGGTCAAAGTAGACGTCGCGCTTTCCGTCGATCATGATCTCCACGGCCGTAGCCTCCCAGGGCGACAGCGTGCGTTCATCGCAGTCGACCTCCAGGCGTTGGACCGCGACCGTCGGCGCCATGGCGCCCTCGAACGGAACCAGGAGGGTCGCGAAGATCTGCGGACCTTTTCCGCAACGCCTGTAGGCCAGGTGGTCGGGGTTGCCATAGTGGTCGAGCGGATGTGGACAGGGCTCGATCGTCGCCTGGCCCTCCAGGCCGGGCACGGGGATCATCAGCAGGTTTCCCCCTTCCCCGGTCGTCAGCAGACGACCGTCGGCTGAAAGCCGGCAAGGTGGACGGATGTGGAAATGCAGGCTGTACTCGTGCTCCGCTTCGCCTTCGGGAGTGAACCGGTCAATCAGGATCCAGTACTGCCCGCGCAGGTAAAACAACTTGCGCCGGGCGGAGGCAACACGCTCGGGCAGCGCCCGGTAACCCTCGTGGGCACCGCTGAAATAGGCATAGCGCGCGTCGCTGATCCACGCATCCACATAAGGTGTGGTCATGCTGTTCCAGCGCCACTCGGGCCACTTCGCGTCCATGGGAATCTGGTCCTTGCCGTCGATCGTTGCCACGTTGTGGCTGGCGCTGCCCACCCGCCATACCCGCGAGGGCTCGTTACCGTAAGGCCCCGAGCCGTTGTCCACGAGGATGGCGCGACCCCGGCTGTACAACTCGATGCTGAAGATATCCGTGTGGTCGTGGCTGGAAACGATGGAGCCGGTCGCTCCGGCCTCAATGCTCACCCAGTCCGCCCGGGGCGTCCAATCCTGGCGCATGAAATAGTAGCCGGTCGCCGGCAGGGCGGTGTCCGGGGAGGCCGGCGCCCTGGCGATCAGCCGCTGGTACGCGGACGAGAGGTCATGGTCGCCCTGCCCACGCAGGCCGAAAAGCGAGGGCGTCCAGCCCGGACTGAGCTGCTCGGCCACGTACTTGGCCTCGGGCACACCAAAGCGGGCGGCGATTCCACGGAGTTCCGCGAGGGTACGCGTACCGTCCTTGTAGTCGGCGAACCCGTCACCGAGGTGCGGCAGGTCGCCGTTGGGAGCCAGCACCTTCCACTCCACGTCGGCGGCGGCCCGCAACCGGTCCTGGTACGCGGGGCCAAGCGGGAACCCGTGCTCCGCTGCTAGATCCTGGAATTCGAAGAACATGCGGGCCGTGCCGTAATGGTAACCGGAGCGCTCCTTCGTGAAGCCGTCCGTTTCCAGGAGAATCAGTCCCTCCCGCTCAAAGAAGGCGGCACCGAGCGAGCGGAAGCGGGCAAGTCCTTTGAACTCAGGGAAGAACAAGCCCGTCTTGAAGAAACCCAGGAACGTGTGCAGCCACCAGTTGTGACCGGAGTTACCGAGCATGGCCTCGTCCCAGGTCCGGGCCCAGTTCCACTCGTTGCGACTCTGGACAAGCAGCCACGCCAACGGGGGAAGCAGGTCGTCATCCGGGCACTCCGGCAGGCACAGCAGCAGGCGCAGCAAGTCCGCGATGCTGTGGGTCATGCCCCAGGGACCCTTGCCCCAGGACTCGCGCGACTCCAAAACACGGATGGCGATCCGGTGACACAGTTCCGGCGTGATGCCGAGGATGGTGTTGACGGGGCCTACACCGGAAATAGGGTTGCCGTGCGCCCCGGAGACAAGCTCCGCGGCGAGTGCTTTCTCGAGCGCCTCGCGCGCAGCCCCTGTCTGTCCGGCCGTTGCGCGGGCGCGCAAGTCGCGGATGAACGCCCGGGAGTGCGCCGGTCGCGGCGCTTCGCGCACACGCAAGTAACCGACCAAGGCAAGCGCGGCTTCGTGCGGCTTGCGTTGCAGGGCAAGCTGCTCGATGGCGGCCAGACCCGGTTTGGCGAAGTCGATCCGGGCAAGAATGGCTTCGGCTACGGCATCCCTCGATTCGTTTGTCATGGGCGCGATACTATCGTACGCGTGGCTTTGCGTCACCGAGGCTTTACCTGGTCCGCCTGTGAGGATCCGGCCCTTATTGCAGGCACAGCCCACCAAAAAACAAACACGGCCGCAGTTCCTGGCCCCAAGACCACTCGGGCAGGGCGTGTCCGCTTTCCTACGGACAAACCACCGCGAACAAGCGTCCAGAATCTTCCACTCCCGCCCCGGATGGTGATACAGTTCTTTCTTCCCAGTCTTGGGTTTGGCATTCCACGAGGCGCGTGACAGTATGATTTCAAGTTCCGTCGCAGGCCGGGTTCCCGCGAGCCGTGCGGCTGAGGCCGGTGCTGTGGCACTGGCTTCCGGCCGCATTGGCCGGCTGCGTGCACGACTCGCGGGCCGGCAGGCCGCGGCTGCGCGTGCATCCGGCGGACGCGTGTGCTTCGACGCCCAAGAACGCGCCGTCTATTCGCGCGCCGTCCTCCGGGCGTACCGCGAGACGGCGGGCCAGCCCGCCATCCTGCGCCGGGTGCGAGCCCTGGAATGCTTTGCCGCCGACGCGCAGATCGCAATGGGTCCGGACGACTTGCTGGCCGGATCGCAGGCGTTCTGTTCGTTCGATTTCGCACCCGAGGTCAGGGATGAAATCGTCCGCCTGGGCTACGCCAAGAATCCCGGGCATATCGTTCACGATTATGCCGCGCTGCTTGAATACGGCGTGGACGGGCTGGTTAGCCGCATCCGGGCCCGGCGTGAAACGGCCCACGATGCCGAGGCGCGCACCGCCCTGGACGCATTCGAACGCGCCATGGTAGCACTGACGCAGTACATCGAACGGCACGCCGAGAGCGCGGCAATGCTGGCCGCCAGCCTGGACGGCGAGGCGGCAGCGGAATGGACGGCGCGAGCCGCCGACCTTCGGCTCATATCCCGGCACTCACCGGCTACGTTCGGGCAGGCACTGCAACTGGTATGGTTTGCCCAACTCTTCCTGCACGCCGAGAATCCGAGTGCGGCAATCTCTTTTGGACGGCTGGATCAGTACCTCTGGCCGTTCCTGAGCAGGGACCTCGAACAACGCCGCCTCACGCGAGACACGGCATACGAGCTTATAGCGGCTTTCTGTCTGCGTTGCGGCGAAGGCGACGAGAGCCAGAATCTCACCGTCGGCGGGGTTGACGCCCAGGGGCGCGATGCGACGAACACGCTGTCCATGCTGGTGTTGAGCGTGGCCAGGGACCTGAGGGTGCTTCAGCCCTCGCTGAGCGTCCGCCTACATCCCGGCTCCCCGCCGGCCCTGGTGGAGATGGCCTGCGAGCTCGCCGCCACGGGCACGGGACAGCCGGGATTCATCAATGACGAAGCCGTGATCCCAGGATTGATGGCGCTGGGAATTCCCCTCGAACGGGCCCGCGACTTCGCCATCGTCGGTTGCTATGAAGCGACCACCCAGGGTGACTGCTATCCCAATACCGTCGCCGGCACGACCCCCGTGCTTTCAAAGGCACTTGTCGAGTATATGCGGACCGCCACGGCGGAGTGCGCCACCGACTTCCGGCAATTTCTCGACGGCTATGTCAGCCAGGTGGCGGGGGATTATCGTGCGGCCGTGGCGACCGACTACCAGCGCGCCTGGGACCACTGGCGCGACCATGCCCCGTCTCCCTTCGGGAGCGTGCTGATGGGCGGCTGCCTGGAGCGGGCGCTGCCCCTGGAGAGCGTCGGCGCGCGCTTCAATCTGTTCGGCGTGAATATCCTGGGGCTCGGCACCACGGTCGACAGCCTCCACGCGATCCGCGAAATGGTGTTTGAGCGCCGGGAACTGCCGCTGTCGCAGTTGACGGCGGCCCTGGACGGGGATTTAGCCGACGCCGCCCTGCGGCGGCAGCTCCTCGCCATTCCCGGCCGGTACGGGACCGACAGTCCCGCCACGAACCTCTTGGTCGCCGAACTCTCCGAACGGTTTGCCGCCCTGGTGCTCGACAGCCGCCTGGCACACGGCGTTCGCCCCTACCCGGGCTTCTTCCGGTTCACGGCCGACATCTGGGATCATCCCTATGCCACGCCCGATGGCCGCCGCGTGGCGGACAACCTCTCGTACGGCTGCGGCCCCGCGACCACCTGCGGCGGATCACCAACCTCCATCCTGGCGTCTGCGCGCCATGTGGCGCACCAACTATGCGCCTGCGGGAATCCGCTCGCCATTTCCCTGCCGGCCAGGGACGTGCGCGGGCCCGAAGGACGTGCCCGGTTGAAGGCACTGGTGCTCGGGTACTTTTCAGGCGGCGGATTCCACGTCCACTTCAACCTGCTCTCGGCCGCGACATTGCGCGAAGCCCAGACCGCGCCCGAACAACACGATGACCTTACGATCCGCATCAGCGGCTTGAGCGCCCGCTACGTCGGCCTGCCGGCGCCGCTGCAAAACGCGCTGATCGAACGGGCGGAGGCCGGTGTCTGATCGGACCGGTCAGTAGCTCCCGTGCAGCGCCACCAATTCGCGCACCCGGTTGTACTGCGGGAAGCTCACGTTGTCCGGCACAGAGTGATCGGAATGGTAGATGTAACCCCCACCGTGTTTCATGATCGGAATCTTGCCGGCGATTTCCCGTTCGATGACCGCCGGATCCGGATCGGCCATGGCGCGCACGTCGATGCCGCCCATGAAACTCAGCTTATCCCCATACAGCCGTTTGAGGGCGAGCATGTCGTTGCCGGCCTTCACCTCGATCGGCTGGAGGCAATCGAAGCCGGTCTCAATGATCAGCGGCGCCAGTTCCATGATGTAGCCGCAACTGTGGAGAATCATGAACTTACCGCGTGCCTTGAAGGCCTCGCATACCAGCCTGTGCGCCGGCATCACCAGTTCACGGTACATGTCGGTGGAAAAGAAACTGCGCTGCTTGAAGCCCAAGTCGTCCCAGATCCATCCCGCATCGAAGTCGAACCCGCGCGCCATCATCCGTTCGGCGATTTGGACGCAGAGCTCAGCGCGGGTCATCAACATGTCCTGCACCCACCCGGGGTCGTCAGCCATGGCCATGAGCACGGTATCCGTGCCGCACATGTCACAGGTGCGGGTGAACCCAGTGTAGAAGCTGGCAAACGTGAAGAGCCCTAATCGCTGCGCCTCTTCATAGTCCTTGAGCTGCCCCGGCCAGTCGCCGCGCGTGTCGTTCCACGTCATGCGCGACTTGAGGGCCTCCCAGTCGGCGCGGGTCCTCACGGTGAACTCGATCATCTCCGGGGTCGACGACTGGCCCTTCCAGTTCTTGACGACGGCGCCGTCAGACCCTTTGGTGATCCTGTAGTCGCCGGTCTCCTCGATGCACTGGGTTGGCAACTGCAAGGTCACATCGCCGCCGAACCCGGCGAACTCCCAGCCGAAGTACGCAGAATCGGACTTATCAGCAGGCATCCCCTCGCGGTGCCAGCGATCCGCGGTTGTGGCCCACAGTCCGTCGTGGATCGCAATACGGTCGGCTTCCTTATGCTGCAGGGCCAGGGTGACTCGTGCGCGGGATTGCATGCTTTGGCTCCTCGTTCATTTTTCACCCATCACAGGTAGTTCAACTGATTCCTCGCGGCGCGCCAGGCGGGCCCGGCCAGGTTGGACTCTTTGCCGTCGCCGGCCGTCCGATAATCGTAGGGCGATTTTGAGTAATCAATGGCCGGCCACACGGTGGTGACGCGGGTGGTGCCGATCAGCCATTCCAGCAGTCGCTTCCGGCCCTCCGCCACCATGTCCTGGCGCGAGGGGTCGGCGAACAGGTTCCGCGTCTCGTTCGGATCGCTTCGGATATTGTACAACTCGCCATAGTCCCGGCTGCCGAACATCTCCGGTTGATAGTGGACGAAACGCCAATCGTCCCATCGGACCGACTTGCTCCAAACGTTCTCCGTGACGGCGACGGTACGGACCGGCCGGTCGTCGCCTTGCAGCAGCCCCGTGATGTTCCGGCCATCCGTCGTTTCCATGGGCGGCAAACCGCATAGCGCCGTGATCGTTGGCGCAAGATCGACATTCTCAACGAGTTGCCCGGAGACGTGACCGGCCTTTGTCACGCCGGGCGCGCGCCAGATATACGGTACCCGGCAGACAGACTCCGAGCAGATGCCCGGCGCCTTTTCGGGAACTCCGTGCGTGCCCGAATAGGCGCCGTGGTCGCTGCCGTAGATGACCACCGTGTTCTCCGCAAGGCCGGTCCTGTCAAGATGGTCGAGCAACTGACCCAGGGCGTGGTCAACTTGGGTGATGCAGGCCAGATACGCGCGCCACACACGCCGCCGGACGTGCTCGACGCCTTTGGGTTCGATGAGCCCCTCCCACCGCTTGGCGTGCTCCACCATGGCCCGGAAATGCGGTGGCCGGTGCGAGGCACCCTGGTCGATTGTGGGCGGCAACGCCAAGTCGGCCGGGTACAGGTCCCAGAATCTCCGGTCCGGCGTATAGCACTGATGTGGCCGCGGCAGCGACACTTCCATGCAGAATGGTTTGCCGGCGGCCCGGGCTTCATCGATGAACTGCGTGGCCTGCTGCACGCACCAGCCCTCAACGCTATGTTCGTAAGGCAACTGCGAGGGTCGGCCGTCGTCCTGTTGCGCGCCGGGGAATTCCGGCAACCGGATGCTGTCTTCCTTATCCCGCAAGCCGAGCCGGTCCAGGTACCGGAAGTAGGGCGAGCAGCCTTCGAAATCGCTGCCGTAGTCGTAGCACTCGTCGTAGAGATCGACCTGACCACTGACCCAGTCAAGGGGATCGTTGGGCGTGTGCAGCTTGCCGATGCCCGCCGTGCGATAGCCGTGCGTCCGGAAATGACCCAGGAAACCCGGCAACCGGTCGGGGCACGGCCCAGACAACCCGTAGTAACCGTGGTTGTGACAGTACTGTCCCGAAAGCAGGCTGACGCGGCTGGGGGTGCAGATCGTATTCTGGGTATAGGCTGTCGCGAAACGCACACCCTGATGGGCCAAGCGGTCCATGTTGGGCGTGATGGCCTGCGGATGCCCCTCGCAACCCATACAGGTCGCGAGGTGCTGGTCCGACACCACGAACAGAACATTCTGGTTTTGGGTTGCCATGGGTTATGCCCTCTGGGCGTCACTCACGCCCGTTTGACGGGCACGCGGGTGTGGGCGGCCACGACTTCCAACCAACGACTGACCTCGGCCTCGTCAGGGAATCCCGTGGCCGGAAAACGGCCGCTCTTGCCCAACCGCGCCTCCTTGGATGCACCCAGAGGGTGGTACGGCATCAAGTTGATTTCCTGCACATGAGGCAAACGATTGGCCAGGACCGCAATCGCCCGGAAATGATCGTCCCGCGCGTTGTAGCCGGGGATGATGGGGCAGCGCAGCACGAGCGCCGCGCCGCGCTCGTCCAGGCGTCGCAGGTTGTCGAGAATCGATTCGGACGGAACTCCCGTGAACTCGCGATGCCGGGCCGGATCCGACTCCTTGTAGTCGTACAGGAACAGATCCACCGTGCCCAGCAGTTGCTCGTACTGGGACCAGGGCGCGAATCCCGAGGTCTCCAGGCACACATGCAGACCCGCCTCCTTGGCCGCCCGCACCAGCGCCAGTGTGAAGGCGAACTGCGCCATTGGCTCGCCGCCGGAAAGCGTCATGCCGCCGCCTGACGTTTCGTAGAACGGCCGGTCTTTGAGGACTTCCTGCAGCGCGTCCGCCACCGTCATGTCCTTGCCGACTACCTCCAGCGCGCGGGCATAGCACTGGGCCGCGCACGTGCCACACCGGGCGCACAGCTCGCGGCGGAATTTGCGCTGCCCGTCCTCCGTCACATGACACGCCTGCGGGCAGGCCGTAAAGCAATAGCCGCACCCGATGCACTTCTCGGGAATGAGTGAAATCTCGACGGCGCTTTCCTGCGATTCGGGGTTGTGACACCACGCGCACTGCAAGGGGCAGCCTTTCAGGAAGACCGTCGTACGGATACCCGGTCCGTCATGGATCGCGAACTTCTGGATGTCGAAAATGCGACCCAGAGGGGCGTCCGGCATAGCGGCTTTCGGGGCACCCGGGTCAGCGCTCATACGGCGTCAAACTCCGTGCGGCGCATGACCTCATCCTGCATGGCGGGAGACAGGCGCGTAAAGTAATCCGTGTAACCGCCGATGCGCACGACCAGGTCGCGATACTGGTCCGGGTGCGCCTTGGCTTGCCGCAGGGTGTCGTGGTCCACGATGTTGACCTGGACCTCGAACCCGCCGCGCCGTAGGTACGTCACCACCAGGTCGCGCAGGCGCTTCACCGCCTCGGGATTCTGGAAGAGCGATCGGCTGAACTTGATGTTGAACGCGACACCGCCGATCATCGGCGCGTGGTCCCAGGAAGTAGTCGATAGAATGGCCGCCGTCGGCCCCTGGCGCTCCCGGCCCTGCGCCGGCCCGCCGCCGTCGGCGAACGGCAGCCCGGCGCGGCGCCCGTCGGGCGTCGCGCCGCACTCGGCGCCCAGCCGCTCATGCATGATCCAGCAGAATGCGCCGGGCACGAACGGGCTGCCGTCCGGCTGTATCCGGTGCCGTCCGCATTCGTCCCGGATCGCCCGCACGACCTCGCCGACCAACGCGTCGACGGCCTCGCACCCGTTCCCGTATTTCGGGTACGCGTTGGCGAAGCGCAGGCGTTCGGCTTCATGACCTGCGAAATCGGCAGCCAGCACCGCGTGCAAGCCGGCCAGCGTCTGCGTGCGCCGCGTGTAGACCTCTTCGCGGATCACGTGGAGCGAATCAGCCAGATTGGCCAGCCCCACGAAGGAACATTCTGCCCAGTTGTACCGGGCGCCGCCATCGTCGATGTCGCGCGCCCGCTCGATGCAATCGCGGGTGAAAATGCTCTGCAACGGCTTTCCGCCGTGCTGCTGCCGCAACTCCCGATCGCGGTTGACGTCGGCCACTTGGACGGAAATTTCGCCCCCCAGTCGCTTCAGATAGGCGTCAAGGAACGCCTCGAACGTCGTCGCCGCGGCCGCGCCCCGGCGCGCCTGGTCGGCCAGTTCGTCGAGCAGAAGCCGGCAGGTGCTGAAATAGGGCGAAGCCACCCAGATGTTGCTGCCGCCCGACGGGGTGATTTCGACGCAGGTGGAATTGATGTAATGACCGGAGTCCGCGGCCGGCACCCCGTAGCTCCGAAGCCCTTGCTTAATGGTCTCGTCGCCGAAGAAGGCCGGCGTGGCATAACCCTGTGAGATCAGGTCTACGGCCAGGTCGGTCAGCGCCTCCGGCGTGCCGGCGTGCCAGCAGATCCCGACCGTGGGGTAGACGAGGCGGGTCCGCCGCAGCGCCTCCAGGCAGATATAGGAGAGCGCGTTGGTCGTGTCCCGTCCGTCGGCATCGCGCCCGCCGACCATCACTGACATAGCCAGGCCGTCGGATACATAATCGTTGATCAGGAAGTACAGCGCCTCAACCAATTCCAGCGCCCGGTCTTCGGTCAGGACGCCAGCCGCCAGATCGCGTTCGTAGAACGGCGCCAGCGACCGGTCCATGCGGCCGGGCACGACAAGCCAGACCTGGTCGCCGTACGAAACGCCCAGCAGCACGAACCACAGCAACTGAATGGCTTCATAAAACGTTCGCGGTGGCCCGTGTGCAATCTGCCGGCAGGCCGCGGCCAGGACCGTCAGTTCCCGGCGGCGCTCGGGCGTGGCGGCAATTGCCGCCGCCGTATCGATGCCGGCCGCGGCATTGAGGATCAGCGCGCTGAAGCCGTCCAGCGCCTCAAGGAACCCATCCAGCGTCTTCGCCTGCGCGCCCGGCGCCGTCAGCCGCCGGTCACGGATCCGCTGCCGCAGGCCGTCGAGTCCGGCGGCAAGGATCACGCTCAAATCCGGCTCGCAGTGTCCGGTCTGGCCCGGCGTGGGCCCGAAGGTCGCCAAGTAATTCCACGCGGCATCATAGTCCCGGTCCGGAATCCGGCCGCCGGCCTTGACCGGCAGCCAGTCGGGATTCCCGGCCGGCCGACCTGCCAGCAAGTCGTGGTCGTCCATCGCCAGCGCAAGCGACGTCAGCCGCCGGTGCGTGCGCAGGCCGCACCTCAGCGGCCAGGGCTTCCCCTCCGAGGCCCGCAAGGCCGCGGCATCGGCGAGCACGCGTTGCTCGTCCGGCATCGAGCCGGCGCCGCCTCGCAACGCCTTGGCGTTGAGAATACGCTGCCGAATGGCTTCCGTACGGACCGTCGCCGCACTGCTGGGTTTAATTGACGCCATCTCCTGATTCCTCGTTCGAGCCGAATACTTTACCATCACCGATGGAATGAGGGGAAGCGGACATAACCCGTGCGTTGAGCCCCACTAGTCTCGGGGCTGTCCTTGCCAGCGCTCCCTGGGCACCGTCATTCCTGAATCGGGGCGCGGATATGGCATCGGCAACCTGTCGGACTTGACAGGAGCAGGGCGGGCTACCGGCGGAGGACCGCCGGCTCCATGTGAATTCCAGGCCTTGGAGCCGGCCGTCCCTGGCCGGTAGCGGCTGAGAAGTCGTGCGGCCGCCCTATCGGTTGCCGCCGTCCAACAGCCACACCAGCATCTCACCGGGCTGGCGATTGGCCCAGACAGCGTAGGGGACAGCCTTGATCGCGGCATTCCGGCGAGGCGTCGCGTCCGCGCCATAGAGACGGCCCGCCCAGGCTGACGGATCGCGCCGCTGCGCCTTGCCCTTGAGTACCACGACCCCGCCGAGCAGGCCACGCTCGAACTTAGGCGTCAGCCTGGCTGAGCGCGGAAGCACCACATCGCTCAGGTCGCGGCCGTTGTCCACTTCCTCCAGGCAGTAGACCACCGGTCCGCGCTGAAGCGCGACGCGGCCGGCATCCTGGCGGACGCGCGGGTGGGCCTCGATTCGTTCCACCGGCATGGGCATGGACAGCTCGACCCGGTCGCCCGCGGTCCAGCGCCGGACGATGCGGGCATAGCCCTTGTCGGCACGCACGGGAACGGACCGGCCGTTGACCTTGATTCGGGCGCCGCGGCACCAACCCGGGATGCGGAGCGCCACCGCGAACACGGCAGGGGTCGCTGGCTCTACGGTCAGTGTTACCGTCCCGTCCCACGGGTACTTCGTCTTCTGCTGCAACACCACGCGCTGGCCATCGACCTCCAGTTCGCCACGACCCGCCACGTAGAGATTCACGCGGGCCTCGCCCTTGCCCTGCGAGTAGACGTAGCCGCCGAAGGAGGACAGCAGCCGCGCAATGTTCGGCGGGCAGCAGGCGCAGCCGAACCAGGCGCTGCGGCGGTACTGGTAGTCCGCGGCCTGGATCGAGCCGTGCGGGTCCACGCCGGGATGCGCGGCCAGCGGGTTGGCGTAGAAGAAATGGTCGCCGCTCAGCGAAATACCGCTGATCACGCTGTTGTAGAGCGCCAGTTCCATGACGTCGGCGTACCGGCCCTCCGGATCCAGGTGGAGCATCCGGTGCGCCCAGAAGACCAGGGCGATGTTGGCGCAGGTTTCGTCGTAGGCGTTCTCGTTGGGCAGGTCGTAGTCGAAGGTGAATCCCTCGTTCCGGCAGGTTGGCCCCAGGCCGCCGGTCACGTGCATCCGCTTGGCGGTCACGTTGTCCCAGAGCCGCTTCAGCGCGGTCAGCAGAGTCCGATCCCCGGTCTCAGCGGCCACGTCGGCCATGCCGGAATAGATGTACATGGCGCGTACGGCGTGGCCCACCACTTCAGTCTGTTCGCGCAAGGGTTGGTGGGCCTGCAGGTAGCTGTACTTGCCGAACCAGACGCGCGCGGGATCCTCGCCGCGGGCCTTGGCCTCCAGGTCATAGTAGCTGGGTTGCCGGCCGCGTTCATTTACAAAGAATGTAGCAAGGTCGAGATAACGCCGGTTCCCCGTGGCCCGAGCGAGTTTGACCAGCGCCAGTTCCACCTCCGGGTGACCGCAATAGCCACGCTTCTGGTCCCGCTTCGGGCCGAACACGCCATCGATATAGTCGGCATACCGGCACATGACGTCCATGAAGGCCCGCTTGCCCGTGGCCTGGTAGTAGGCCACCGCCCCTTCCATGAGGTGACCCGCGCAATAGAGCTCGTGACAGTCGCGGAGATTGCTCCACCGTTTTTCGGGCTCGACCCGCGAGAAGTGCGAATTCAGGTAACCGTCTTTGCCCTGCCCTGCGGCCATGAGTTCGACCGCGGCATCGATCTGCTCTTCCAGCGTCTTGTCCGGATGCGTCGCCAGACTGTAGGCGGCGGCTTCGATCCACTTCGCGACATCCGAATCCCAGAAGATGTGCGGCTCATTCGGTTGCCCCTTGGACCACGTCCACGCGTCAATCCGGCCGGTGTCCTTGCACTGCTGGTACTCCATCGGCAGCGTCACGCTCCGGTTGGTTTCCACGCGCGGCGCCCAGAAAGTGTCCGCCAACTGCACTCGCGTGAACGGCACGGCCTCAAGTTTGCACAACGTCTTCTGCTTCATTCGATGCTTCTCCTGAAATGGCAGGACTCTCCCACTCCTGCGTGATGACCCCGATAAGCAGGCGAAAGGTGCCGTAATGTGGCGGGCGTGACAAGACAAAGCCGTCGACTGTCGGCCCAACCACGATGACACGACCCAGCCGTAACGGGACCGTTCTGACAGGATTGACAGGATTTACGCATGCGTTCTAGGTAGGGCGGCGGCGTCCCCGCCGCGCCGGTCAATATACTGCCAACGTCAAAGCAGCCGGCTCACGCCACCGCCCAACCCTGTTCGTCGCCCTGAAGATCTACTGAAGCACCCTCCCACCTCCAGCACGTTCAGACGCAGATCATGCAGCCGCGGGCCGCGGGCCTGAAATGGCTCTGCCGATGGAAGGCGGGCGTGGTGACATTCGAGAGTGGGTTGACGTCTGGTGACAAATGGCTTACATTGGAAGGCAATCAGATGATCACATTCACGGAGCATCCGTTGTTCACGCGGCGAATCACGGAACTCCTCACGGACGAGGAGTATGGGTGCTTAGAACGATGAAAACGAAGGATTTTGAATTGGACGCCGACGAACTGATCCAGGCGCTTACGGATGTGCGGGACCATGTGGCCGGGCGACGCAAACTTACGATGCGCACGACTACGGTCGCCCTTCCCGCCCGGGTGGAAGGCATTCGGCCTCGCGAGGTCCGGGAGATTCGGCGGAAGCTGAAGGTGAGCCAAGCCGTGTTCGCGCGGTTGCTGAATGTTTCGGTCGTGACGGAAGCAAGTTGGGAAGTCGGCCGCCGGAATCCAAGCGGAGCAGCGTTACGACTCTTGCAGATCGTAAAAAACGAGCCGGAGGTCCTCCTGACTGCGGCGAAGGCATGAACAACCGTTGAGATCTCTCGCCATGACAAACCAAGCTATAGCAGCCGCAATCGCGGCCCTGCCCGTTGAAGCACAGCGTGAGGTCATGGATTTTGTCGTCTTTCTACGGCAGCGCCACGGTAGTGCAGCGGCCAAGCGAACGGTGAATAAACTGCCGCTGCCGCGCGAGCCGTTCGTTGGCATGTGGGCCTGCCGTGACGATATGGCGGACAGCGCTCGATGGGTGCGCGACGCCCGTCAGCGCGAATACCGGTTCCCTCGCAGGTAGGGTGGCGGGGTAACCGGTACTTGTTACGATGCGAGCCCACGGATTGCTGTTGACGCTATGTCAGTTCTGACATATTGTGGCAACCGAAGATGAATGGAAAACCATTGCGGTGGTTGCATGGCGAGGTCAAGACGCCGCCCATGAGCGTGGAGGCGCGGCGAGAGATGGGGATGCTCCTGCGGGAGTTGCAGGAGGGCGAGTTGCTTTCGCTGCCGCAGTCGCGCCCCATGCCGGTGATCGGGCCACGATGCCATGAGTTGCGCGTGAATGACGCGACCAAAACGTGGCGGCTGATCTACCGTGTGGACCCGGATGCGATCGTGATCGTCGAGGTATTCGAGAAGAGAACGTCAAAGACGCCGCCGTCGGTGATCGACACGTGTCGGCGGCGGGTAAGAGCATACGAGGCGAGCAGGACATGAAGAAGCTTAAGAATGGTTGGGTGGAGGGCTCGGTACAGGACTTCCTGGCGCTTTCCGATGCAGACATGGAGTACATCGAGACCCGCCGGGCACTGAGCCGGCAACTCCGCGTGGAGCGGGTGAAGAGGCACCTCACGCAGACGGGCCTCGCGGCGGCGCTTAAGACGAGTCAATCGCGAGTGGCGAAAATGGAGCAAGGCGACCCGACCGTGTCGCTCGATCTTCTTATCCAGGCGCTTTTCCGTCTGGGGAAGAAATGGAAGGACGTAGCGGCTCTGGTCTGAACGTCCGCCTGTCCCCGCGAGAACCCGTCGACGCACCCGCCCGCCTCCTGCACGTTCCGACGCAGGTCACACAGCCGCCCGCCGCGGGCCTGCAATGGCCCCGGCCGATGGAAGGCGGGTGTGGTGGCATTGTGGGCGGGCCCATGCGGGGTTGCCCACGTCAAACCCACGGTGTTGCAAAACGCGACCGGAGCGGGTACGGTTCTGGCATGGTCAAGCGGCAGGACATCAAGGCCTTCGTGGAACAGGTGGCAGCGCGGTTTCACCCGCAACGGGTGATTCTTTTTGGCTCGTATGCCTACGGAAAGCCCACGGCGGATTCGGATGTGGACTTGTTGATTGCGATGCCGCATGAAGGATCCCCGTCCTTGAAAGCCGCTGAGATCAGGAACCAGGTCCGGTCCGGTTTCCCAATGGATTTGGTTGTCCGTAGTCCCAGGGAAATCCAGAGGCGATTGACGATGGGCGACTTCTTCATCCGCGAGATTATGGAACGGGGAAAACCGCTCTATGAAGCTCAGCACGCGTGAGTGGATCGCAAAGGCTGATGCCGACTTCACGAGCGCCGGGCGTGAATCCCGTGCCCGCAAGATGCCGAACTTCGATGCTGCGTGCTTCTTCGGCCAGCAATGCGTTGACTTGAATCGGTTGAATCGCCGGGAGCGCAGTGTTAGAGTAAGACCATGACGACGAAGGAGAAAGTGGTTCACGCCGTGGCGGACCTCCCGGATGACGCGACCATCGAGGACGCCATGGAAAGGCTGTTGTTTTTGGCGAAGGTCGAACGGGGCATCCGTGAGGCCGATGCCGGCCAGACTATTCCTCACGGCCAAGTAAGGGAGAGGATGGCCAAATGGCTGAAGTGAGGTGGACGCCGCAGGCGGCGGGCGATCTTGAGGCGATAACCGATTTCATTGCCGTGGACTCGCCCAACTACGCGAGTCTTTTCGTCATCGATGTCCTCACTGCGGTCGAACGCCTGGTCGTCTTTCCGCGCTCGGGCCGAGTCGGCGCGGAACTATGCGATCCCAACATTCGCGAAATCATCCTCGGCAATTACAGAATTGTCTACCGGATCAGTGGCGACCTTGTCGAGATTCTGACCGTGTGGCACGGGGCTCGCTTGCTTGACCCTGCTCGACTGAATTGAACACTGCATGGGCAAGGCCGGTGTATTCCGTCCGACATCCGACTCTGCCTGTCCCCGCGAAAACCCGTTGACGCACCACGCCCGCTTCCAGCACGTGCCGCCGCAGGTCATCCAGCCACCAACCGCGGGCCTGCAATGGCCCCAGCCGATGGAAGGCGGGTGTCGTGACATTGGACCGCGGGTGGGTTGTGGCCGGGGAAGACGACAGGTGCAAGTATCGACGCGATCATGGAAAAGCAGTTTCTAGGTTTGACCCGGCAGGGCCCTGAAATGGCCACTGCCGATGGAAGGCGGGTGGAGTGACATTAGAGGGCGGAGGATTGTGGCCGTGGCGGGTGACAGGCTTAGAATCGATAGGCACGACGGGACGTGAGGCGATGAGTGCGCGTATGACACAGCAAGAAACAATATCTCTGTTTAAGTACGTTCCAATTTCGACCCGCTCGCTTTCAATCATTGCGACACGCAAGATTTGGTGTCCGAAACCAATGCGTTTCAATGACCCTTTTGACTGCGGCATCGACTTAGACGGCAACATGACGATAGAAGAGGAGATCCAAGTGTTACGGGCGGAGATGGAGCGCGAACATTGGGCTCCCGACAAGATCACGGCGCAACTTCAACGCTCATTCACATCTGATCGGCACCTGAACTCAGTGGCGCGCGACAACATTCGCAAGTTGAATACTGCCATCCATGAGCAGCGGGACAACGCCGGCGTTCTATCGTTGTCGGCCAACTGCGAGAGTATTCTCATGTGGTCCCACTACGCAGCCCAACACGCAGGGATGTGCGTTGAGTTTCTGGTTCCCCTTTCTGCGGGTGTCCTCCCGGTGGACTACTCAGCGGCTCCTCCTCACTATACCTTGCATGATATCTTCGTGAAACGCGATTCAAGCATTTTGACTCTCTTCACTACAAAAGACCAGGACTGGGCGTACGAGAAGGAATATAGACTCGTGTTTGACCGAGGTGACTTCTTGTTGGACATCCCGGGACCGATACGCACGATCATATTCGGGATGCGGACAACTCCTGACGACGAGGCTCTTGTAAGAACATTGGCGGCCAACTTGGGTAGCATCCGGTTCCGCAGATGCCGAAAGGCACAGGATCGTTTTGCGGTCATCATAGAAGACGTTCAACCCGCTGAAGACCCGCGTGGTCGGGATTGATATGTCACTTGTCAGGGCCATGAAAACCGAAAATACAAATCATGCGCTGATTCCCCGACCGCCAACTGCGATCGCCAAAGGCGAACAGGGCGCGAAATGCGTCTTGCGGGCGATGGTTTCCGATGCGCTGGAAATTGCGCTGATGAAAGCGCCGCCGGCTGTCAAGTTGCCCCCCCAAGAAGTTGTGGATCGTTGGTATCGAGCGGGCGAAAACTGGAAAGACAAAAACGCCGAGATAGAAAGTGCACTGTACTGGGATCAGTACAAGAGAGCTGCTGAGCAGGGGAATGCCGTGGCTCAATGGGTAATCGGCAGATGTTACTATGAGGGAGCGGGTGTCCCGCAGGATTATTCGCAAGCAATTCACTGGTTTCGCGAGGCCGTGAAACAACCAACCACAGCCGAGAATACCAAAGCGCAAAGTTGGGCTGAATATTACATTGGCTTGTGTTTCTCACAGGGGCATGGCGTCGCAAGCGATATGCCAGAAGCTGTAGATTGGCTTAGGCGTGCAGCTACACGGGGCCATCTTCTCGCCCAATGCAATTTGGGGTATCACTACGAGAAGGGTCAAGGTGTTGCGAAAGATCAAGTCGAGGCCGCAACATGGTACCGTAAGGCCGCCCAACAGGGGGATGCCTTGGCCCAGTGCAATCTAGGTGCTTGCTATATGTTGGGACAAGAGGTCCAACAGAATCCTGCCGAGGCGGTAAAGTGGTACCGTATGGCGGCTGAACAAGGTGACGTTCGTGCCCAGTGCAATGTGGGGCAATGCTACGCCAGTGGTAAGGGCGTTGACAAAGATCCTGTTGAAGCCGTCGCGTGGTTTCGTAAGTCTGCGGAACACGGCTATGCTCGGGCTCAGTGCAATCTTGGGGTTTGCTATTCGGAGGGCACGGGCATCCAGAAGGATCCTGTTGAGGCTGTGAAGTGGTACCGTATGGCTGCCGAGCAAGGGCACGTCATTGCGCAGTGCAACTTGGGGGGGTGTTATTCGGAAGGCACAGGCATCCAGAGGGATCCGAGCGAAGCAGCAAAGTGGTATCGCATGGCTGCCGAACAAGGGGATACCGTTGCCCGAGTTCTGCTCCGAAAACATTTGGCAAAAGGTAATTGAGTCCAGTTTACTTGCGGTAGCAAATGAAAACAACTCAGTGGATATTGCTCGACACGGAAACGACCGGATTTCGAGCGCCGGTGTTTGTCGTGGAGTTGGCGGCGCAGCGGATGCGCGGATGGGAGCCGGAGGGCACGCCGTTCAGGAAGTTGCTGAATCAGAACGAGGACATTCCGCCGGAAGCCTCGCGCGTGCATGGGTACACGCGAGAGATTCTGGAACGGGACGGCGAACCGCCTTTGCAGGTCTATCGGGAGTTTGCCGACTATGCGGGTGACCTGCCGCTCGTGGCGTTCAATCTTGAATACGATCTGGACGAAGTGCTGAAACCGGAGTGGCGACGGCTCCACATCGCGCCTATCGGACGTCCGGGCTTCTGCGCCCTACGGTTGGCCCAGCGGCTTCTCGACCCTGTACCGGCTGGTAACTGCAAATTGCAGACGCTGCGCCAGTATTACCGACTTCCCGAGCGTGGCGCGCATACGGGGCTGGGCGACGTTGAGACGGTCGTCGACTTGATGGCTCAGGTGCTCCGGCCCATCGCCGAACACCGGGGCCTGATAACGTGGGATCAGTTGGTCGAGTATGCGGCGGAGGAATGGTATCCGTCCCGCATCGCGTTCGGGAAATTCAAAGGCCGCCTGTTCCAGGAAGCCCGGCAAGATGCCGACCTGCGGCGCTGGCTCGACTGGCTCACGGCGTCATCGAATGCCCGCAGCGTGAAGATGGGGCGCTGGTATTTGGTGCAATTGGGAGCTGCTGCGGATTCCGCGGCGGACAGCACGGTCTTTGCGTCTGCGGAGTCGGAAAGCAACGCCCGTGAGCCCGGGACGCCCAGCGAACCAGGCGTTGTCGGGTTGGTCATTTATGTGAACCCGGTGTTGGAGCAACTGCGGCAACTGGTCGCCGCGTCCCGGGCGCGCCTGGCCGAACTGGAGAGCACCTACACTCGCGAGAAGTCGCGCATCGATGCCGTGCAAGCGGTGCTGTTTCAGCGGCTGCGGGATCACTACCAAAAGCGCGACCGGCTGCGGCTCGTCCTGGATTACCGGAAGAAGTATTTGGACTCCCTGATTCGCGGCGGCGAGGAAGAGGCCAATCAGGCGGAGGAGAATTACGAAAAGGCCCGAACCCAAACCGACAAGGATTACGACGAGACCGCGGCGGCCGTGGCCGACAAGAAGCAACTGACCGCCGAAGAAGAATTGGAGTTGAACCGGCTGTGGAAGAAGTTGGTCAAGTTGTACCATCCCGACCGGTTCGCCCATGAGCCGGACAAGCTCGAAACCTACGCGAAGTTGACGAGCGCCATCAATCAGGCCAAGGATAGCGGCGATATTGCGGTCCTGCGGGAGATTGCCGATGACCCGCACGGATTCATTCTGCGGCAAGGCTGGTCGGCGCTGGACTTCAGCGAAGAAGTCGAACTCGCCCAATTGCGACGGCTGCACGAAACACTGCAATTGGAGATCATCACGGTTCTGGAATCCCTCGGGCGGCTGCGGGAAAGTCCCGACTACGAGCTCTGCCTAATCACCGATCAAAAGCCCGGCGTGCTGGAAGAGCTGGCAACGGAACGAGCCGGGATGCTCGCCAAGGAAAGCGCCGAATTGGAAGAATATGCCGGCCGACTGGCCCGGGAGATCGCGGAACTGGGCGGAGAACGACCGTCACGGATCGGGTAGCATGTCCAACGGCCGGCGACCGTATTGGGATGCGCCCAGATTTGCAGTTAGGCCAAAGCCACTTGCCGGCGCACATGTTGCATTACGACTCGTTGCGCGTGGATGGCTGCTGTTCGCCCAGCACTCCAGCCAGCCACTTCCCTGTCTCTCTCATGAAGACGGGCGTATAGGCGACACCTGGGTGACGGGCTGGATCGGAGAATGCCTGCGACAGGTCGGCTCGGTTCACGATGGGTTGAATCCGGCTCGCAAGCCGGCGCAGTTCGGAGGCTAGCAGGAGATCGCTCAACGGCTGCGAGCCCAGGCGCCGGGTCTCCGCAAGCAGGATCTCAAGGACCAGAAAGATCGGAGGCCAGGTGACCCAGCGAGGCATGAGGTTGGGCTTTTCTGGCTGATACAGGAAGCGGTAACGGTCCTCCTTCTGCACGAAGTAGTGCTTCATTCGACCTTCGAACTGCACGGTATGTACGAACATGGAGGCCGTCATGTCCACGAGCGTGTCTTGCACATTCTTCTGAGAGAACCCTGTATCGCGAGCAATGCCGCTCGGGTGTGCCACCTCGTGGGTCAACAGATGGAGCATGACGTCGGCCCGCGCCGAGACGCCGAACAAGGCGCGTAGACGCAAGAGGGCACATTCCGGCATGACGGCATTGAACCGGCGGGATAGGCCCCGCAACTCCACTTTGCCTCTCTTGAAACCGGCCGCGAGAAACATGGGGTCGGGCGGCCCGAAATCGGGGAGCGGCTTCCCGACAACATCCCAAAAGAGTGCAGCCGGTTTTCCTCCGGTAGGCACCGCGGGTATTCGCCAGTTCAGGCGGTGATTTGCTTCCATGATTCTCTCGGCCACAGCAGCGATCACGGGTTGACCGGAGAACTCGAAACGCCGGAGAAGGGATTTAAGGCGCGGGATATTGATGAAATTGGCGTTCTTCACCAACCAGTCCAGGATTTCGTCAAAGAGCCGCGGATCGTAACGGGCGAAGGTCGAACTCAATAGCAGGAGGGCCTCTGGATCTACGGCCCACCCGTCGCGGGGTTCGACAGATGCCGAGGCCAGGCCAACCTGGCCCCACTGGCGCCAGAGGAATGCAACCACGCGCTTGACGAGTTCAGTACTAAAGTCGTGCAGCGGTTTCTTCATATCCAAGTTGCCTCAACATTGAGGTGAGGACCTTCCGGAATCCTTCCGATGGGTCGTGCGTCATGGCCCAGCGCGCAGCCTTTTCGATCTCGTCGGCCGTCGCATGCAGATCGCGGAGATCGTCGACGTGCCGTCCCGTGCCTTGATCCACAGCGGCGAAGACCTTGAAATGGATTTGGTCGAGCCGGCCGATGAAATACACCGCCAGTGCGGGGCCAAAGTCCCGGCGTGAAAGTCGATCTTTGAGACCGGCGGGGAGCCCGACCTGAAAGAGACCTCCCGGGTTGCGACTAGGTCCGTTATTGAGCCAGTCTGGCGGGAGATCCAGATCCCGTGCGACCTGTGCCACGTCCCGCAGCAGATCTGGTGGTAGAGGGTCGGGTGACACCATCTGGCCAAGGCCATCGAGGAGGGCGACAACGTCAACGTCTTTCGTGGTCTGTCGCGAAATGAGAGAACAGACGATCAGTGCAGCTCCTCCGCAGACCACGAGTCGGTACGGTCCCAGGTGGGATAGCGCTAATCGCTCACCCAAGAGGCTAAGAGCGGACTCGATCTGGTTTGGGTTCAATTGCACGATGAAGTAACTATAAACACTTGTTACAGATGTTCAAGGCTATTTTAACCTCCAAATGCCTGGTCCGTGCGGGTGATGACCATATCCTGCCACTCCTTGGTCAACGTGGCGAAGCGGGCTGACCAGCCTGAAATGCGCACGGATAGATTCGGGTATTTCTCCGGGTGGTCCTGGGCCTCGCGCAGCAGGGCGCTGTCCACTACGTCGATCTGCATGAAAATCCCGCCGAGTTGCACGAACGTGCGCATCAGGCCCGCAAGCGCCCGCAGGCCGGTCTCGCCCGTGACGCTGGCCGGCAGGATCTTCAGGTCAAGCGCCGTGCCGCAAGGGAGCCGGCTGAAGTCGGCCGAGCAGTGGGATCGGATCACGGCCGTGGGGCCCCGCCGGTCGGTTCCCGGCGAAGGCGAGAAGTTCGGGGCAAGCACCGCGCCCTTCTTCTGGCCCGAGGCCGCCGCCGCGCGGTGCGGGAGGAACGCCGATCCTTCGCGACCGAAGGTGCTGATGCCGGCCGGACGCAGCACCCCGTGGCGCTCGCGCACCGCGCCCACGAGGCCGGTGAAGTCGTTGAACACCCGTTGCAGCATCGCGTCGGCTTCGCCGCTGTCGTTGCCGTAGAAATCAAACGTGGCTCGCACGCGCTGCCGCAGGGCCTCCTGCCCCACCCAGTCCGAACCCAGGATTTCCACGAACCCGTCCAGCGACAGGCTCTTCTCCTCGTAGACCAGCCGCCGGATAACTAACAGGCTGTTCGCCGTATCGGGGAGCCCGCCGGCATGCGGCGAGCGCACGGTGTAGCGCGGCCCGCCGTCCAGGTAACTTCGCCCGCGCTCGATGCAACCATCCACGAGCAGCGAGAATAACGGACAGGGATGTTGACTGTAGGGTACCTCATCCAAAAGTCGATTCACTTCAGTCGCCAGGCGGGCGTGGAAGTCGGCATAGAGCGACTCGAAGTCGGGGAATCGATCCAAGTGACCGGCCTTCTCCTGCCGCGGCGTGGCTTCGTTCGCGGTCAGGCCCAGGGCCTCCTGCAGCAGCAACAGGGTGTCGAAAGGCTGGTAGCCGAAGGCCGTCTTGCCGGGGATCAGGATTTCCCAGCACCCGTCGTTGGCATAGTTGCGCGCCTCCTCGAGGGGATAGCCGAACCGGACGAGGTTGGGAATGATGCGGTCGTCGTTATAGACGGCAATGATGCCGCCGCCGAGACGCTGGATGGCCGCAATCCGGTGCAGGAGCCGCTCCGGCGTGGCCGCGCAAAGGCGCACCGCGATGGGAAAATCGCTGATGTGGAGTTCCTCGACCACGTCGAGGACGAGATCGGTCACCTCGTTGAGCACGGGCGTCCCGGCCTCATCGACACCGGCCAGGACGATGTTCTGGTAGAACTGGGCGTCGCCGCTGCCCCGCCCCTCCGCGGTGATCCATTCGCACCCCTTGATCCAGAAGTGGGCGAGCAGTTCGCGGGCCTCGTCGAGCGAGACGCGACCCGCCGCCAGGTCGCGGCGCAGGTACGGGCCGAGCATCCTGTCGATCCGGCCGATGCCGCTCCAGTTCCCGCAGAGGCGCTGGAAATCCCAAAGCATCCACAACGCCTGAACGGCCTCGCGGAACGTCTCCGGCGGGCTCTCGGGAACGCGGCGAAGGGCGGTGAGCACCCCGGCATAGCCGCGGCTCTCCTCGCCCCGGGTTTCGCCGACAAGGAGTTCGAGAGCGGCGACATGGCGCGCGTGCCAGGCCGCGGCGGCGGCCAGGCAGACCTGCATGGCGAGGAGAAGGTCCGCGCCTTTTTCATCCAGGCCGCCGCGACGCAGTCGCTCCTCGACTTCCGCCCGGATGCCGCGATAGCCGACTTGCAGGGCCCTCTCGAAGCCGAGGGTGGAGTGGCTGAGCGAACCGAACGGCGCCGCCGGCGTGCGGTGTTCCGTGGCTTCTTTCAGCGTGGCGGCGCCCGCCAGGAGTTCGCCGGGAAGGATGCGCAGCGGCGCCAGGGTCGCGATCAGCCGAACCGCCTCTGCATAGTGCCGGTTGGGCGTCGGGGACGATGCGAGGAACTCCGGCGCAAGGGCAAACGCCGCCGGCCGTACGGAGCGGCCGATTTCGCCCGACAGGTAGCGCGCGGCAAGGTCGCGCGTGGCAGCGCTCAGGCGATGCCCGCCCCGGAACGGCGTCGCCACGCCAAATCCGCCCGCGCTCAGTTGCGTCGTAACCGGTCCAGCCGTGATGTTCGTCGCTTCAGTCATACGAATTCGAGTATCACAGTACCAGATACGCGCGATACCCGCACCATCACCCTTGCGAATCCCGCCCCGACTGGGCATCATTATCCGATGAATCGCGTGATGGAGATGGCAGCAGTGGGGTTGTTGCTGCTGGGAATGGCGCTGGTGGGACACGGGGCCGGCAAAGAAGCGTCAGGTCCGGCGCCTTTGGACGGCTGGCTGACCCAGCCGGCGATCTGGGCGGACGGAGCGCAGGCGTTCATGGACGAATGCGGCTCGATCGGGTTCGAATACGAATCCGGCCGCGATGTCGCGCGGTCCGTCTATCCCGGCCTGAGCTTCTTCGGCGACCACGTCTGGGAAGCGCAGGCGTTCTTCACCGCCGGCCGCGTGATGCGCGTCGAACTCCTCCTGTTCTCGCGCGGCGACACCGGCGACCTGGCTGAAGAGGGCTTCGATCGACTGGTCAAGAACATGACGGACGCCCTCACCCATTGGGCCGGCTCGAAGGGCCTCGGGCTTCCCGAAAGCCTTGAAAAGGGCACGCGCCATGTCCAGGGACGGGCGTGGTACAAGCCCCCCTGCCGCGCGGAAATGGAATGGGCCTTCACGACGGCGTCCCATGCCGCGGGCGTCGCCGCTCCGTACCGCGCCGAATACCTGCGGATCCGGCTCATGCCCTCGGGCAACGACGGCGGCGCACTGGCCGCCCCGGCCGGGGCGCGCGTCCCCATGCCTTCCGTCATAAGCCTCAAGAGCCGCGTGCGGCATTCGGATAACGGCGACGCCTGGATCAGCGACATTCCCATGGTCGACCAGGGCGAAAAGGGCTACTGCGCCGCGGCCACCGCCGAACGCGTGCTGCGGTATTTCGGGCGGCCGATCGACCAGCACCAGGTGGCGCAGATCGCGGACACGGCGCGCGACAAAGGCACATCGCTCGAAGGCATGCTCAACGCCCTCAGAACGATCGGGCAGCCCTACCAGCTTGAACTGCGGCCTCTCCAGGAATTCGATTGGAACGAAGTGGTGAATCTCCTGCGGGCTTACAACCGGGCGGCGCCAGCCAGGCGCAAACCCGAAATCGAGTTCGGCCAGAGCATCGACCTCGGCCGCGTTTACAGCGCCATGGACCCCGGCGTCCTGCGCCAGGCCCGCGCGCATGACACGCAGGGCATTGCGCGTTTCCGGCAGCAGGTTACCCAGTACACCGTGGCCGGCGTGCCGCTGGTCTGGGGCGTCATGGTCGGCCTCTATCCCGAAGCCCCGCCGCTGCGCGTGCGCGGCGCGTTCGGCCACGTGCGGCTCATCGTGGGCATGAACGCGAAGACGGACGAAATCCTCTACAGCGATACGTGGGGACCAGGGCACGAGTGCAAGCGGATGCCGACCTCGGACGCCTGGGCCATGACCGTCTCGCTGCACGTGCTCAAGCCGCGCGACGTGCGCTGACCGATGCCCATGTCCTTGCCCAACAAAATCTGGCTATGCCTGGTCGGCTTTCTGATCCTGGCCGCTCTCGGCAGCGGACTCGCGGTGCTGTGGGCCGTCGGCGAACCCGATGCGGCGCTGAGCGCCGGGATTGGAATCGGCTTGGTGCTCGCCATGGGGCTTGTAGGCGGTCTGCTATGGTATGTCGTGCGACTCATCCTGCGGCCTCTCAGCCGACTGGCGGACGAAGCGCTCAGTCACGCCCGGCCACAGTCTGGCCCCGCCCCGCAGGACGAACTGCAGGCCCTGGGTTCCTATCTAGATTCCCTGAAGGCCGAGGTGCGCGACGCACGGTCCAACCTGGCGCAGACCCGCGACCATCTGGTGGACGCCGAGAAACTGGCCGCCGTCGGTCGGCTGGCCGCCGGGGTGGCCCACGAAATCCGGAGTCCTCTCACGTCCCTGAAGCTGCGCCTGTTCTCCATGCAAAAAGCCCTGGGAGAAGGGCCCCGCTTTCAGACGGACATCCAGGTCATGTCCGACGAGATCACGCGACTGGACAATATCATCCGGAACTTCCTGGAATTCTCGCGCCCACCCGCCATCCAGGTGGGTCACCACGATATCTGCCTGTTGCTGGAAAAGACCGTCGACCTGCTGCGCTACAAAACCGACTCCAGCCGCGTGCGGCTGGAATTCGCGGCCGCCCACGACCTGCCCCCGGCCCTCGTGGACGGTCAGCAGTTGCGCCAGGTCTTTATCAACCTGCTGAATAATGCCGTCGATGCCCTGCCCAACGGCGGGCAGATTGACCTGACCGCCGCCCTGGAGAAAGACGGGACCGGCCACCCGATGATTGTCGTCCGCGTGCGCGACAACGGTCCGGGCATCCCGGCCGGGGTCCGCGACCGGATCTTCAATCCCTTCGTCAGCACCAAGAAGGACGGCGCCGGTCTCGGCCTCTGGATCGCCCAGCGTATCGTGGCCGAGCACAAGGGCCGCCTGGAAATCGAAACGTCAACCAAGCACGGGACCGTATTCGCGGTCTGGCTGCCGATCGATCGGGAGAATCCCAATGAGTAAAATCCTGGTTGTTGACGACGATCCCAGCGTCCTGTCGGCCTTCGAGCAAATGCTGAGCGAACAAGGGCACCTTGTCCGGGTAGCCACGCGAGGCGAAGAGGCCCTGGAACTGGTGGCGAAAGAACGCCCCGATCTCGTCATCATGGACATCCGGATGCCCGGCATCAGCGGACTCGAAGCCGTCCGCCGGATCCGGGCGCTGGACCCGCGGCTGCCGGTCATCATCATGACCGGCTACGCCACGACCGACACGGCCATCGAGGCGACCAAGCTGGGCGCCGTCGACTATCACCTGAAACCGATCGAGGGCGAGGAGATCCTGCGCACCATCGACACGGCCCTCGAACGCAGCCGCCTCATGAACCGGCGGGTGGAGCTCGACGCCGCCGCGGCCGCGACGGCGGACGACATCATCGTCGGCCAGAGCAAAGGCATGCGGGAAGTCTACAAGGCGATCGGCCGCGTGGCGGAGACCGACGCCGCGGTGTTGATCCGGGGCGAGACCGGTACGGGCAAGGAGTTGGTCGCGCGCGCCATCTACCAGCACAGCCGCCGGGCCCAGGCGCCGCTGATCGTGGTGAACTGCGTGGCGATTCCGGCCACGTTGCTCGAAAGCGAGTTCTTCGGTTTCGAGAAGGGTTCGTTCACGGGGGCCGACAAAAGGCGGATCGGCAAGTTCGAGCAGGCCCACGGCGGGACGATCTTCCTGGACGAGATCGGGGACATGCCGTTGGAGGTACAAGCGAAGCTGTTGCGCGTGCTGCAGGAGAAAGCGATTGAGCGCATCGGCGGCAACGAGACCATCCCCGTGGACGTGCGCGTGCTAGCCGCCACCCACCGCGATCTCGAAGCGGATATTGTGCAGGGCCGGTTCCGCGAGGATCTGTACCACCGGCTCAAAGTCTTCACAGTCGATCTGCCCCCGCTGCGCGAGCGGCGCGAGGACATCCCCCGGCTCGCCGCCTACTTCAGCCGGAAATACTCGAAAGAACTGGCGGTCGAGGCCGCCCCCTTGTCGGCCGACGCGCTCGCCGTGCTGGCCGCGCATGCCTGGCCGGGCAACGTCCGGGAGCTCCAGCACTGCATCCAGCGCGCCATGATTCTCACCGGCGGGTTCCCCATCCAGCCCGACGAAATGCGGCGCGCCATCGATCTGGCCTCGGCGGGCGCCGGCCCCGCCCGGGTCACCACGGAAGCCGAGCGACTGCGCCTGTTCATCCAGGAATACCTGCGCGCGCATGGCGGCGAGAACGTCTACAACCGCTTTCTCGAGGAAAGCGAGGAGATGCTCCTGGCCGAGGCATTGCGCGTGACCAAGGGCAACCAGACGCATGCCGCGCGGCTGCTCGGCATGGCCCGCCCGACGCTCAAGGCCCGCATGGACAAGTACGGGCTGGGTCGGGCCAGGGAACAGGACGACACCCGCCCGGCCTCGTGAGGAGCGGCCTTCGGGGCCACCCGACCGTGGTTCAGCTTCTGCAGTTTGCCCGCCTCTGCTATGATTTCGGGGTTCACGCTGACTTTGGTTCAAGACGTATCGTTTACCCACACAAACCATCAACAGTGGGGTCTGCTCCTTTACCAGACGTGGGGAGGAGTACCGCCTAACCGACGGCCGCTGTCGTGCTACAGCATCGCCTTGAGGGTGTTCTTGATGGCCTCGGCCCATACCGCATATCCCTTCTCGCTGGGATGCAGCAAGTCGGGCAGCAGGTCCTTCAGGATGGTTCCGTCAGGGGCGAGAAACTTGTCTCCGATGTCGAGGAAGACCACGTCTTTGCCATCGGCATAGGTCGCGATGATCTTGTTGGTTTGCTCGTTCTTCTTTCGCCAACTGCCGTCTTTCTCGAACAACGGGAAAATCGCCAGCAGCAGAGTTTTGGTCTTGGGCGTGCGATGTCGGATCTCATCCAGGATGGCTTTGACCCCAAGTGCCACATCCTCGGACGATTCTCCGTTGTTCGTGCCAATCAGGAGCACAGCGACCTTGGGCTGTATGCCGTCCAGTTCTCCGTTCTGAAGGCGCCACAACAGGTTCTGCGTGCGATCGCCGTCGATGCCGAAGTTGGCGGCCTTCAGGGGTGCATAGTACTTATTCCACACCGCCGTACCGCGCATTCGGCCGGTGATGGAGTCGCCCAGAAACAGCAGATCGACGTGCCCGGCCGCAGCCTCCTTCTGGAACTGGGCATGCAGTTTCACCGCGTGGTCGTCGGCTCGTGCTTCCGCTGTCGTCGTCGTTCGTGTCTGCGCGTCAGCGGCCCGTGCTACGGTTCCCGTCAGCAGACCGAGCATGATCATCCCAACCGTACAACCCGCCCAGCTCATGGAGGAAGTGATGAGAAATCGCATTTTGCCTGGCCCTGTCATACAACCTGCTGTGTTCTTTGGATGATCATAGCCCCCCCGCCACGTGTGGTAAAGGAGCATCCCCGACGATGGGGACCATGATTGCTGTGGGGATAAAACGCTTGTTGAGGCGGGTTCTGGCCACCCTTGCCGTCAGCTTCCTGTCGCCGCCGTCAGGTTTCTGACATCGCCGTGAACCCACCGTTACCTGCCCACGGCGCCTAACCCGCGATAGTGGCCATTTCAGGCCGCCGAAGCGCCCTGCGCCGACGCCAAGGCGTGCTGGCACATCCTGTGCTATCCACCTCAGGTCATCGAATTCGATGTGTGAACGAAAGAGAGGGCATGATGACTAACGAAACAACTCCATCCTCACCGGAACCCAGTCGGGGTCAAGAGGCGCCGGAATCCGCCGGGGAGTCGAATGGCAAATGGCTGCAGGCTTGGCGGCGCTTTGCGGCGGCCGTGCAGGGCACGGGTCTGTTCTCGCCGGCTGAATGGCCCATCCGGGCCCTGATCGGCACCACGATCGCCATTGCCCTCATCCTGCTGGCGCTGGCACTGCTTCGGCACGGCTTCGCCCACGTGCACGAAAACGAGGTGGGCGTGCTGGCCGATAACCTGAACGCCGAGAACCCTTTGGTTCTGAAGGAGCGCGTCGGGTATCACTTTTTCCTCCCCTACCTGGCCAACTTCTACGTGCTCGACAAGACGATTCAAAAATTGAGCCTCACCTGGGATCAGGGGCCCGGCGGCCAGTCCGGGCGCGACGTCAAGCTGAAGACGGCGGACGGCAACAACGTCAGCCTCGACATTTCCGTCAGCTACAAGTTGATTCCGAACATGGCCAAGGAAGTCCTGCGCGGCAGCGGCCTCGGCATGCGATTCGCGGAGACGTGGGTGGAGCCGTACGCGCGGCACTGTTGTTTCGCCGCCTTCGGCCGCCTGAAGACCGAGGAGTTGTACGACGCGACCAAACGCAATGAGATGGCCCAAGAAACGATGAAACAGATGAATGCGAACCTGATGCCGCATGGCATTGAGATCATCGCCGTGATTCCGGGCGAGTTCCGGTTCTACCACGAGTACGAGCAGATCATTTCGGACAAGAAGCTGGCGGATCAGGAGGTCGAAAAACAACAAGCGGAAGCCCGCCAGGCGATCGAGGACCAGGAGCGCCAGCTCATCGAAGCCAACAAGAAGGCCGAGGCGAGACTGGCAACGCTTGCAGGCGAACTCACCAACAAATACATCCAGGCGGTGGCCGAGATGGAAAAGGTACGGCGGGAAGCCGAAGGCCAGAGCAAGTTCACGATGGTCGCCGCCGACAGCGCGCTCTACACCACAACCAAACAGGCCGAGGGCCGCAAGGCCGCCCTGCTGGCCGATGCCGAAGGCATGGCGCAGATGCGCAAGGCCATGGCCGGCGATGGCGGCGTCGGCATGGTGGGCCTGGAATACGCCAAACGGATGAACACCATCCGGTTCACGGGAACGGCCGTCACGAAACAGCCGACCATTCAGCAATTGTCGGTTCAACCGGCGGAGGCCGCTGCCGCCTCAGGGAGTGCACCACGATGAAGCCAGCGTTAACCAAAGCCCTGTTATCCGCCGTAGCCATCGGTTGCCTGGCGGGTTGCGCCAGGATCAAGCCCGACGAAATCGGCGTGCGCACCCGGAACTTCGGCATGGGCGAAGGCATCGTCCCGGAAGACTACGCGCCCGGGTTCCACCGCTTCCTCTGGCCGCTCGACAGTTGGCAGCGATTCCCGAGCACGGTCCAGCGCATTCGCTTTGCAAAGAACAGCCAGGAAACGTGGGCGCCGCAGGGCGAGGCCCTGCAGATCACGTCGGCCGACGGCGACAAGGTGACGCTCGAGGCCGAGGTGCTGTTCCGGATCGCGGACGGCCAGGCCCACCGCATCGTGCAGGAGTCGGGCGCCGGCGAGAAATACAAGGAAACCGTCCGGGGCCTGGCGGTCGACGAAGCGCGCGTGCAGTTCGGCCAGCTCGGCACCGAATCGTTCTACGATTTCGCGAGTCGGGAAAAAGTAAGGCAAAAGGCCGTGACTCTCCTGCGCGAACGGCTGGTTCCCCGGGGTATCGAATTGATCGACCTGCTCGTGACGTCCGTTGAATTCGACCCCAACTACGAGAACCTCATCAAACAGAAGAAGCTGGCGGACCAGCGGGTCGAACTCGAGAAGGCCAAGGGCCGGGCCGCAACGGAGAAGGGCAAGGTCACCAAGATCGCGGTGGAGACGGTCGCCAAGGTGACCCGGATCGACCGCGAGACCGAAGCGGAGGTTACGCACAAGACCACGGAGCTGAATCTCAAGCTCGGCACGTTGCGGTCCGAGGCCGAGAAGTTTGCCGCCGGTCTCAAGGCGGATGCGGGCCTGTACAAGAGCCAGCACGACGCCGAGGGAGCGTTGCTGGTCAAGGCATCCGAGGCCGAAGGATCGCGCCGCATGAACGAAGCGTTAATGGGCGAAGGCGGACGGAACATGGTGGCCTTGGAGGCCGTCAAGCAACTGACCGTGAACGACGTGACGTTCCCGAGCGTAGGCTACGACTGGTTCAACCCGTATGAAATGGCCCTGCGCCTGGGAGCCAGCACCGAGACGGGAATGGTTTCCCGCGTAGACCGCCCTGAGAAGAAGTAGCAACTCCAACCCGGCATAGTCGGATCGCCCATGACCCTACTGGCGTTTGAATTCATCCTGGCCATACTGCTGCTGAACAAATCGGCGGACTGGTTTGCCCGCGGCACGGCCCTGGTTGCCGAGTTGACCGGCATGCCGCGCCTGTGGATGGGCGCGATTCTGGGCGGCTTCGTGGCCTCGATCCCGGAAAAGCTCGTCACCTGCATCGCGGCGTGGAACAACCATAGCGAAATCGCACTCGGGAACGGCATCGGCTCCGTGACGTTCAATTGCGTGCTGATGGGTATCTGCCTGCTTCAGACCCGCGTCGCCCTGGACAAGGCCTGGTTCCGCGACCACGGCATCCCGATGCTGATCTCGTGCCTGGTCCTTTTCGGCTTCTGCCTCCGCGAGGCAATCACGTGGCCCGTGGCACTCCTGTTCGTCCTGCTCGCCGCCTTCTACGTCGTCTGGTCGGTCGTCACGGCCCAGCGTGACCCCCTCGTCGCCCGCCAGGCCGAGGCGGCGATAGCGGAGACGCTGGGCGAGAAGTCGGCCATCCAGCATCGCTGGTACGTGGCCATACTGCTGCTCACGATCAGCGTGCCGATTCTCTTTCTCAGCAGCAGTTGGCTCGTCCACATCGCCGTGGAAATGGCGAAGTCGCTGGGCCTCAGCGAGTCGGTCATCGCGCTGACCCTCGTCGTGTTCGGCACCTCACTGCCCGAGTTGGCCACCACGATCGCGGCGACGCGACGCGGGCACCTCGACACGACCCTCGGCATGATCTTCGGTTCCAACGTCTTCGTCGGCATGGGCGCCATCGGCTTGGGCGGCCTGTTCGGGCGGTTGCCGGTCACGACCGCCAACCGGCTGTTCGACCTGCCCGTGATGATGCTGGCGATGATTCTCCCGTTTGTGCCGCTGCTGTTCGGTCGGACGCCGGGCCGCCTGATGGGCTACCTGCTGCTGATCGGCTATGCGGTTTACGTCTACGCGTTATTCACCTTCTACGGGGTGTTCGAATGACCTCCGAAACGCCAGCCATCCAGCTCACCCAGGTAACCAAATTCTACGGCCAGCGGCCGGGCGTGATCGACCTGTCGGCCACGATCCCCCAGGGGGTGCTCGTGGGCTTGCTGGGGCCCAACGGGGCCGGCAAGACCACCACCATCCGGATCCTGTCCTGCCACATGCCGCCCACGAGCGGCCAGGCCAGCGTCTGCGGGTTCGACGTATTCACCCAGTCGATGGAAGTCCGGAAACGGCTCGGCTACCTGCCCGAACACTGCCCCCTCTATCCCGAGATGCGGGTCATCGAGTACCTGCGTTGGACCGCGGCCATGAAAGGCCTGGCGGGATCCGACATTGACCGTGCCGTCTTCGATACGCTCGACGCGTGCGACCTCGACAAGGTGCGCACGCAGTTGATCGGCACGCTTTCGAAGGGTTACCGCCAGCGCGTCGGCATCGGCGCGGCCCTGGTGCACCGCCCGCAGATCTTGATCCTGGACGAGCCGACCATCGGCCTCGACCCGCTGCAGGTGCGGGAATTTCGCAACCTGATCGCCTCGTTCAAGGGGAAGCACACGGTTCTCATCGCCAGCCACATCCTGAGCGAAATCGAGATGCTGTGCGATACGGTCATCATTCTCAACGAGGGGCGTGTGGTGGCCAGCGGCGCGCCGCGGGATCTGCGCGGGCAGGTCGTGTCCTCGTACGTGGTGGAGTGTCGGGCGCACGCGTCGTTATTCGCGCTGCTCCCCACGCTGGTGAGCCGGATACCCGGTGTGACGCTCGACAAGTACGAAGAGGGCGGCGAGTTCGCGCGAATCCAGTTGCGCGGGGAAAACGACGATCCGCGCCTTGAAATCTTCCGCCAGTTCACGCAGGCGGGCATCGAGATCCGGGAGTTGCACCGCGAACGCGTCACCCTGGAAGATGTCTTCATCCGCTATACAAAAACGGCGCCCGAAACGGCCAACCCGCCCGCGCCGGCAACCGAGGTGCCCGCATGAACCGTATCCGCCTGATTGCCATGCGCGAGTTCCGGGCCATCATCGGCTCGCCCACCGGCCTGAGCGTGGTCGCGATTTACCTGATCCTGGCCGGCTATGTGTTCGCGTTGGAAGTGTCGGCGGCCCAGGAGGCCACCCTGCGCTACGTGTTCGGGACGCTCGGCATCTTCACACTCTTCAGCGTGCCGCTCATCACGATGCGCCTGCTGTCCGAGGAACTACGCACCGGCACCTTCGAGGTGCTGACCACCCACCCTCTGACCGACACCCAGATCGTCATGGGCAAGTTCCTGGCGGGCTGGCTCTCCTTCGCCGTGATGTCGGCGCCCACCCTGAGTTACCTGGTCATCCTGCAGTTTCTGGGGTCGCCCGACTGGGGTCCCGCCCTTTGCGGCTACGTGGGGCAGCAACTGCTGGCAGCCCTGCTCATCGCCCTCGGCCTCATGATTTCGGCCATGACTTCGAGCCAGGTGCTGGCCGCCATGGGCGCCATGGTTGGCGGCATCCTCCTGGCGCTGGCCGGCACGGCGGCCGACAGCGTCCAGGGCCCGGTGGGCCAGGGCTTGGCCTACCTGGCCATATTCGAGCAATTCGGCCTGTTCCGGCGCGGAGTCGTGGATTCGCGCGCCCTGATCTACTTCGTGGGCACGACCATCATGTTCCTCTACCTCGCGGTGCGCGTGGTCGAGTCGCGGCGCTGGAAGTTCGGCGTTCTTCCCGCGGGAATGGCCAGCAAGTGGCTCCATCCCCGACTATCCATCGTGCTGTTTGCTGCGGCCGCGGTCGGGCTCGTGGGGATTCTCATTTCGCGAATCACAGGCGGGTTCTGGTCCTGGCAACACGGCGCGCTCGCGGTCGTGAGCGTGATCCTGGCCGCTGTGCCGGTCATGATGAACCGGCGACGCCTGCGCTACCAGCTCGCCCGCCGGCGGCTGGGGGTGGTCCTCACCGTGGCGGCCAACAGCCTTATGGTCATCGCGATCTGGGCGCTGGCCACATTCCTGACCTCCCGCCATTTCGTGCGGATGGACCTGACCAGCGCGAAACACTACGCGCTCTCACCGCAAACCCGCACGATCCTGGAGCACCTGCCGATCCCCCTGGACCTGTACGTGGCCGTGTCGCGCCCGGCGCCCACCGACCTGCGGGACGAGATGCGGGATCTTCTGGCGGAGTACGCGGCGCGATCGGCGCGCATCACCGTGCACAACATCGACACGCTCAAGGATCCCGGCGAGGCGGAGCGGATCCGGGCAAATTACAAGCTCACGTCGCCGCTGGCCGACGAAATCCTGGTCGTGATCGGCGACCGGACGCGCCGGATCCCGCTGGCCTCGCTGATCCAACAAAAGCTGGCGCTCGTCAAGGGGCAGCTCGTACACGGCCCCATGCAGTTCGTCGGCGAAGCCGAGCTTACCTCGGCCATCATCCAACTGACCCGCAAAACACCGGGCCGCATCGTCTTCCTGGCCGGCCACGGCGAACGCGATATCAACGACGCCGGTGACCACGGTGTTTCCACCGTGGTCCGCGAGCTCCGCCGCAACGGCTGGGCCGTCGATGGCCACGTCGTGACGCCCGGCGCGAATGCGGAGTTCCCGACCGACACCGTCGTGGCCGTCGCCAGCGGCCCCCAAAAAGCGCTCGCCAGCGAGGATCAGAAGGCGCTGGAAGGATTGCTGGCCCGGGGCGGCGGCGTCCTGTTCCTTCTGGATCCCGGCGTAAACGCCGGGATCGACGCCTTGCTGAATCCCTGGGATGTGCGCCTGACGGACGACATTGTCGTCGACTTGCAGGACCACCTGGCCACGGCCGATCCCACGGCACTGTACGTCACCCATTTCGCGCAGGATCAGCCCATCGGCAAAGGCATGGGCTCGCTGGCAGCGGTGCTGCCCACGACCCGGCGCGTGGCGATCAATGCCAAGGAACCCAATCCCCATGTGTTCACGCACAGCTTCATGCACAGCTCCGGCAACGGCTGGGCCGTGATGCGCAAGCCCGGCGAGAAGGAACTCCGGATCGACAGGCAGACCGACAAGCGCGGGCCGATCTCGCTGGGTGTCGCCTGCGAACGCACGCAGCCTTCCCCGGAACCGGGGCAACCGCCGCTTCAGGGCCGGATCGTCGTGATCGGAGACTCGGACTTCGTGGCGAATCAGTACGTGGACATGGCCGGCAATCTGAACCTGGCTCTCAACTGCGTGGATTGGCTGGCTGGCCGCCAGGATCTGATTGCGGTCCGCCCCAAGGTGGTGGAAGCCCACCTCATGTCGCTGACGCGCAGCCAGACCCAGGCCGTCTTCTGGGTAAGCGTGGTCGTTGTGCCCGGCATGTTCGTCCTGATCGGGCTGGCCACCCTGATGAGGAGAAGGCACAAATCATGAACCGCAAGACGACACTCATTTTGCTGGCCGTGCTCATTCTGATGAGCCTTCTGGTCTACTTCTCAGAAGTTGCCCGCACCCACACCTCGGCCCAGGCCCGGCCGAGCAGCGAGGGTGAGACCGTCTTGTCTGTCCGCACGGGCGATATCACGCAGATTCGCGTGAAACGCGATTACTGGAATAGTTATCACCTGGTGCGGACACCGGAAGGGACCTGGAAGCTGACGGAACCCTCTGCCGAACCCGCGGCCGAGGCCGGGGTGATGCGCCTGCTGAGCGCCCTGGAAAGCCTGCCCGCACTCTCGGTCATCAAACTCACGGCGGACGACACCGAGCGGCACCGGGAATACGGATTGTGGAAACCCACGATCGAAATCACGGCTACCACGGCGGATGGCGACCAGACGCTGCTGGTGGGTTCCGCGACAGCCGATGGCAAGGGCGTCTACTGTGCGCGACTTGGCAAGGAGGGCGTTTACATCACCTCCCCGGATGCCGTGCAGATCCTCTCGCAGGACCTGTCGGCCTACCGGCAGGAGAAGAGCGCGCCCCAGCCCTGACCCCTGCCTCGGCCGGAACCCGTCATGCACGCCTGGTTGCACCTTCTGACGATCGGCGTCGCCACCAACCTCGACAACCTGGCCGTGGGAGTGGCCTACGGCATCCGCCGCATCTGGATTCCGACTGCCTCCAATCTTGCGATTGCGGCCATTGCATTCGTGTTCAGCGTGGTGTCAGCCGTGGCCGGGACCTATGTAGGACGCTTCATGTCGGCTTCGACCGCCAATCTTGTCGGCGCCGCCCTGATGATCGGTATCGGCATCTGGGTACTGCCGCGGCGACGGCGAGCCGATGCTGCGCCTTCGGCCCCGGACGCGGCCAACGACGGCTCCCACGATCATGGCGGCAAGGTTGAAACCGCCCCCACCCACCCGTCGCCCATTCGTGTCCTGCATGCGCCGGAACTCGCCGACAGCGATCATTCGGGCGTCATCAGTTTGGGCGAATCGCTGGTGCTGGGCGTGGCCGTCTCGATCAACTGCCTCACAAACGGCCTGCCTGCCGGTCTGTGGAAACTTCAGCCCCTTCCGGTGGCCACGTGCAACGCGGTGCTGAGTTTTGTCACGTTGTGGTGCGGCGTGTGGCTCGGCAAGCGGTACGGGGAACACTGGTTGGGCCGGAAAGCAGACTGGATCGCCGCCGTACTTCTCATCCTGCTGGGCGTGCGCCAGGCCTTCGGATCATAGCGCCAGCCGCAGTTGGCATTTGTTTGGCGGCGACGCTGGTGGTAGGCTCCGCCTCATGGACCGGAAAAACCTCGCGACAATCCATATCGTAAAGCGGGAACTCGGGCTGTCGGACGAGGAGTACCGGGACATCCTGCGGCGGGAAGCCGGCGTGGAATCGGCCAAAGACCTGACAGACGAGTCGTTCCGCCGACTCATGCGCTTCATGGTCCGCAGTCGCTACTACCGGCTGAATCGCAACGGCTTGACCCTGCGCCAGAAGCTCTACATCGACCATCTGCAACAGACCCTTGGCTGGACCGATGAGCACCTGGCCAATTTCCTGCACAAGTATTTCAAGCGCGAAGGCGTCAAAGCCCTGACCCGCGCCGAGGCCAGCAAGACGATCCTGGCGTTGGAACACATGGTCCGGCAGCATCCGACCGTCCCCGCGCCATGAGGCGTCCCAGCCCGATAGCACGGCAGTTGCGGTCAATCGCAGGCGCTACGGGTTCTGGCTAGGCGGTCGCCGGCGTGCCGCCCGCCCCATGGTTCATGGCACGCCCAGGTCCTGCGTCTTGCGGACATAGGCCGCCACCGCCGCCATGGTATCGATCCACACGCCGTTGGCCGGCTCGGCGCAGTAGTCACACACTGCGTTCAGCGTCTCGACGGACACACTCTGCGGCCGGTCAAGGCCCACCTCGTGCCCCGCGAGCACGAGCCAGCCGCGCTCCGCCTCTGCGGCGCGCACCCGGGCCAGGAATTGCTCGAAAGTCGTGTTGTCGAAGTCGAACGCACCCACATGCGCGAGGTCGCAGTATCCCGGATCGTTGTGCACTTCCTCACGGAAGCCCCGGCCGGCAAGGAAACTTTCCGCCACCAGCGGCGTGTAGCTCCGCCTCTCGACACCCCGCCCCACAAACGACTGGCCGCACGGATACGCGAACGTCGCGGGACTGACGCCCAGCAGGCGGCGGATCTCCTCGTCCGCCGCCGCGATGTCCGCGCGCATCCGCTCCAGCGTCAAATCTTCCAGGGCCCGTACCCGGGACCACTGAAAGTTGCCGCTGCACGGATGCGTCATGCTGTGATTGCCGATCTCATGACCCTCATCCCGTGCACGCTTCCACCCGTCGAGGTCCTTCCGTACCGCCAGTGGCATGACGTAAAACGTCGCTCGCGCGCGATGGCGGGCGAGAAGGGCCAGGCCCGCGTCGATCTGTGAGGGCCGCGCATCGTCAAACGACAGGCTGACCGCGACGCGTTTCCCCTCAGGCCAGGGGAACGTCCCCGGCTTGAACCGCAGCACAAACGACGGACTGCGTTCGATGTTCATTCCAGGGCAACCATCTGGTGGCAGACGAACCGGTCGAGTTCGATTTCGAGGCGACCATTGTCCGGGCGGAACGGGACTTCCGTCCCTTGCGGCTCCAAGGTGACACGGCGCACCGGCCGGTCAACACGCACCGACACGCGGACATCGCAGCACGGCATCAGGTCTTCGATGATTTCCATCGCCACTTGGCCCATGTGGCCGTGCTGCGCACCCCCGCGCAGCGCGAGGTTGGCATTCAACAGATGCAGCACGTGACGCTTTGCATGCGGTTGCTCGGTCAGCGTAACGCGGGCCGTGCTCGGAAGATTGGTACGCAGCCCGATCGTTTCGCCGAGCGCCCGCCGGAGGCATGCAAGCGCGAACGCCTTGACCGCCACCGGCCCGAGCCGCCGGTAAGCCCGGCAGATATCCATCGGCAGCCACATCACGTTGCCGCGCTCCACGCCGCACGCGTAACCGGTCGCCTCGCGCCGCGGCGGCGCGTGCTGGTGCGAGCAGAAATGATCCCACGCACGTTCGAAGTAGGGCTCAATGACAGCCCCGAGCGACGTCCCGGTGGTGACCTTCACCCGCGGATACCGGCTGTACATCACCATCGGCGATTCCACGAAAGCCGGACGCAACGCGGGGATCGGCAAGATGTAGTCCAGCGAGAATTCGCTCTCAGCCGCCACCTCGGCGCCGAGATCGAATAGTGGCTTGCCGGCTTCATCCAATGGGCTGCGGCCGGTGAACAGAATCTTGCCGCCCGCGGCCAGATAGGTATCGAGCTTTTGTTTGAGCGCCGGCCCCACTTTGGCTTCGTCCGGCAGCAGGAGCAGTTTGTACACGGAGAAGTCCATCTCGGCGTCGAGCAGGTCGAACAGGATGTGTCCCTCGAGCAGCAGTCGGGTGGCGCCGATGTCGGAGTCTGCGCCGGACTTGTGTTCCGGGTCGAGAGCGACCGCGGAGAGCAACCCGACATCGGCGACGTTGCGGCTTCCCTCGCACCACGGTTCCTTCGCGGCCACCTCGGCGTAGGCTTCGCCGATAATGGCATAGGTAGATTCGTCGAGTTGCCCATCGGGGTGCAACTGATCGCCCACCGAGCATTTGGCGCCGTACGCCAGCATGGCGGCACACTCGTAGCGCAGGGCGTTGGGATGCTTGAACCCGCCGAACTCGCCCCAGGTGGTGTGGAACTTGCCGGTCATGCCCAGAAATTCCATCCCGGTCTTGGCGGCGTATTTCGCCGACATCGGGAAGTGGTCGTAGCCCCAACCGCCCGTCGGCAGGCTCTCCAGTTCCAAGTGCGTGACGTGCTTCAAAAAACGCCGATCACCGCGCGTGAGATCGCCGCTGTTCTGGGTCAGAAGCATCGTCGGGTGGACCTCGCGCAGCGCGGCCAGGGTCCGCTTGTAGTAGTTCTGGAGAACGATATCCGCGTGCCGGGCCCGATCGGCCTCGACATCGGGCTTCAGTCCCAGTTTCACCATGCTGGCCAGGCAACACGGACAGCAGCACTGCGGTTTGTGGATGATGTCCAGCCACAGGCCGTCGGTGTCGGGGAAGAGGCGTCCCAGTTCCCGCACCTCGTCGCAGACGAACTCCAGGTACGGGGTGTTGAAGCAGAGCATGTGGAAGCCCGGGTCCGTGGGCTTCTGGCACCATCCGGAGTAGGCGCCTTGCTCGTTGATGCAGCGCCACTCGCTATGCGCGCGGGCGAAGCGGTTGTTGACGCCGACCGTGAGGTAGACCTGCGTGTGGATGCCGACCTCGTGGCAGGCGTCGAGCATGGCGCGCGTGAGATCCAGCCCCGGAGCCAGGTTCGGATGCCGCTGTCCGACCTTGGTGTTGTAGTAACTCCAGCCATGGTGGCAGACGGCGAAGACGTTGATGCTATTGACGTGCCCGCGCTTCAAAGTCTCCTGCCAATGCTGCTTGTCCCACGCCGAGCCGATCCCGGGGATGCGCTCAGATGTGTGAAAGTCGAGATGGATCTGCCTATATGGAATAGTCATAGCGCTAAGACTCGTGATTTTGCTGTTGGGTTCAAACCTGTTCGCGCCCCTTATACCCGGCAGACCGCCGAGTAGCCAGCCTATCCCGAACGGCTCTCCCTCACTCCAGCGCCACCACCCGGAAATCGCGGCCGCGCACAGGCAGCACCAGTACGTTGCCCTCCAGCACCGGGTTTAACGCCTTCTCCTCGGCCGCCTGGCGCTGCGCGGGCGTCGTTAGCAGCGCATCCACATCCTGTGGTTTGTCACCGGATCCGGTCCCTTTGATCCCTGTGGCCAGGCTATCGTCCAGGGCGGTCGTGGCGGCAACCTTGTCCTCGCCGGGCACGAAATCATTCCCTTCGGGCGGCTTGAACGTGCCGTCGAGGTCGCGGACACCGAACCCCGCCTTGAGCCCCAACGCCGCGGCATCGAGCGTGATGCGCACCGTTTGCGTCTCCTTGCGGCGATTGCTGGCGACCAGCAGTACTTTACCCGGCTGCCGGTAGAGCGAGACCAGGGTATCGCCGCCCTGGCCCGCCACCTGGACGTACTGGGCATTGTCCCAGTACGGATGGAACGAGGCCTTCGCAGCATCTCCACCGCCCCAATTCAACAGGGCGGCCCAGTAGGCCTTGTAGACCTGGCTGCCCTGCCCTTCGTACACCGTGGCCGTTTCATAGTGGGCGAACTCGCTCTGGGCCTGCCGCGCCATGCGCCACTGCCAGCGCGGATATTGGCTCTTCGTCTTGTCGTCGAACCCACCTTCCGCAATGAACGGCATGTAGAACGAGGCCACGCCCCAGAGCCGGGAATTCTGCACGACTTCGAACTGCGACTTGGATGTGCTGTCGATCCAATCGCGGCTGTTAAGGCTGACGATCGGCCGGTTCTCGCCGTCGAGGTAGGCATCGCAAAACACCACGCCCTGGTACTGCCATGAGTACGTGAGATGGGACAGCAGCAGCGGTTCCTTGCCATGCGCGGTGAACAGGTTGCGCCAGCGTTTCATCAACTCCCGGAACTGAAAATTGCTGACGCCCGGCTGCTCCGTGCCGTCCGGCAGCCGAACCGAGAACCCGGCTTCCAAGTTGCGCGCGGGATGCTCGTAACACTCGTCGAGGTAAATCCCATCCCAAATCCCGCGCTTGATCCACTCGTCCATCTCCCAGCAAAGATAATTGACGAACGACGGCGTGAGTGAAACCGTCGTGCCTTCGCCGCTGCGCCATTCCCAGTTGTCGTAGGCGCCGGCGCGGCAACTGAAGTAGGCCTTCGACAAATACATCGTGCGCGACCCCTTGGCCTTGCAGGCGCGCATGATGGGCAGGCAGCGTTCGGCATAGTCCCAACTCGGTCCGTCTTCCGGATGCTTGGGATCGGGCGCGGGGTACAGTTGCATCGAGTGCGAGCGCGGGTCCATGGGCCAGGGATAGAACGCATCGAACACGTCGCAGGCCAGCGGGTCCACGGCGGGCGACACGCGGTTGAGCAACCGATACTTGTCCGGCAAGGGGCGCGCCGGATGCGGCAACACCCCGAACACAATGGGCTTGGTGAACGTCCAATCGCCCGCTTCGGCCACCAGGTTCAAGACGAGCGAAACGGCGCCGCCCTTGCGCACGATCTCGACCGCGCCATTGGTCTTCGACTGCACCCACCCGGCGGCATTGTCGCAAAACCACCACAGGCCGCGGTTCATGTCGTTCAGGTCCACATGCCCGTAGAAACCGTACGCCTCCGTGCGCTGGCGCAGCGGCTCCCAGTATTGCTCCCACGTCAACGCGGAATCCTTCTTCTGGGCGGCCTGAAACTGTTTCCAGGCGGCATAGGAGGCGGGGTCGGCACGGGAGGTCAACACCAGCCCTTCGCGGTCGGTCACCTCGCCGATGCGTGGGCCTCGCTCGCCCATCGGGTAAGCCAACCAACGCGTCGCGTGCTCGTGTTTGACCGGCATGACCAGGGCGATAGGCGCCACGCGGCCTTTGGGCTTGAGGCTGAGTTCGTAGCGAATCATGCCGTCATACTCGATCCGGCATTGCATGAGAATGTCACACGTCGCGCCCGTGAACTGGGCCGACCAGGCCTTCTCCGTTTCCGGTCCGGTGACCGCCGTCACCATCTTCCCGGTCATGGGCTTGCCGTCCTCCGTGAAAGCAAACGGCGCCGCCAGTATGTTTGTGCCGTCCGCGGCGATCGCCGTGGGCAAGCCGTCCGGACCCAGCGTGTAGGTCGTCATACGCGTCTCAAGTCGCTGATCAAAGCCCTTGATCGGCGTCCAAGGCGCCGGCACCTTGTCCAGGATGCCCGCTTTGCAGAACCGCCAGGGCTCCTCCTTGTAGCCCCAGTCCCGCGTCCCCTCGGCGGCGACTTTGCCTGCCGTGTCTTTGACCTGAAAACGGAACTGGTAGTTCCCGTACGGCAGGTCGCGACCTTCACTCATGACCACGTGGAAGGCGTCATTGGTGAGACTCGCCGCTTCCACCGGCCCCACCACGGCCTTCCCGCTGGCCGCGTCGTGCAACGCCACGGACAGCGATGACGCTGTCACGCCTTCGGGCAGAAGTGGGATGAGCGTAAACTCCAGCTTGCGGATCGACCATTTGTACTCGAAGCGGGCATCATAAAACGGGATCGGCTTGAGTGCGCCCATCCAGCGCTCACGCGCCTGCGCGACCTCGTCGGCGCGCAGGTGGGACCGGTAGCCGACGACCTCGTCGACCTCGATACGAGGCCGCTCGCCGCGAATGACGGTAACGTCATCGGGGACTCCCAATTCCACGTAAGCCAGGGCCTGCGCCAGGTCGACGTCTTTGTCCCGGCGCTTGCCGTTCAGCACCGTGCCGTCCACGAAGACGCCCCACCCGCCCTCGTCCCACACCAGCATCACATGCGACCAATGCCCGGGATCAAGCGGCACGCGCTGTCGTTCGAGATTGTAGGCGCGAGGCAGCGTCACCGTGAAGGCTGCCTTCCCGTCTGCCGTCATCAGCCGGGCCACACTCAAGTCCTTTTTCAGTGGCGGCGAATGGATCCAGTACCCCGTGCAGTCGTCCCAGTTCTGCGGCCGCAACCAGAACTCCAGGGCGCCTTCCTTGGACGTCATGCCCGCGAGCGGCACCCGGGCCAACCCGATCTCGGGATCCATCACGCACGCCTTTCCGCGAATCCCGTCCACCAGCAGGCCATCCAATTTGGCGCCACGCAGGTCCAGACGGATCGTGGCGCCGGCCGGGCCGCGGTCCAGTTGCAGCCCCTTGTCGAAGGACGCATGCACCACCGTGCTGTCCGAGCGGAACCAGGGTCGATCGAACTGCAGCAGCCGCGCGCAGGCCACGTCGCGCCAGGCCAGTGCGGGCCGCTCGTAGAAACTCCGGACAGCCGTCGAAACGCGCACCTCGTCGATCAGGCCCTTGAACCCCTCCCCGCCCGCCTCGCTATTGCCGATGGTGAACGGCAGCCCGCGCCCGCCGAGGAATTCGTACTGGTTGCCGCCCTCGCTCATGTAACTGGCCACGCGGAACCCGTTGATCTGAAGAGCGGCTTCCCAGGAGCCGGTGTCCCCGGGCGCCGGATGCGGGATGCTGACGACCGCCACATGGGTCCAGATCCCGGTCTTGAGCGAGTCCGGCGCGATGATCTCCGCATTCCGGGCCTCAACAGCCTTGACGGCCTCGGGTGCCATGTGACGGTTCGGAGTCCCATGCGGTTTTCTCAGCCGCAATTCCAGCCGGCCGTCAGGCCGCAACAGCAGCCGCGCCTCGTCGCGGCCCACCGACAGCACGCAGGACTCGCGTGCGGGAATGGCATCCACTCGAAGCCAGCACTCCACCGACTGTGGAGGCGCCACCGGGATGGCGAGCGAACCGGCGCCGTCGGTGCTCAAACCCGATCCGAAACGCCCGCCCGGAACCACCTGGAACCCCGGCCCGAGCGTGAGGGTCCGGCGCCGGTCGCTATAATCAGCCACCGTGCCGGCGGCAAAGCGTGTCTCGTCCACCGGCGGCAGGCCGTCGCGCGAACCGGCCAGTGCCGGCTTGCCGTCCTCGGCTCGCGCCTCCTTGCCGGGAGGCACCAGCAGGTCGTCGAACACCCGTTCCTCGGCCTTCTTCGCCTTGACCGTGGCGCCGACCTTGGCGTGCGCCGTAGCCGTGGGTGGACCGAAGTGCAGCAGAAGCTCGGTGCCGGCGTCGGTCGGGTATTCGTCCCACCACATCTCCCCGTAGCGGTAGCTCGGCGGAGCGCCGGCCAGGGCGATTCCCAGGCCGGCAAGCCACCACCCGGTGCACAACGCAGCTACATGTTTCATGTAGTTCTCCAGTCCTGATTCCATTGTTGATTCGAATAGACAAACACGACTTGCCGGCCTGAGGAAAACGTCACGCTCAAACGATTATCCACGCGTCGGCATGTCGGCGGCGCCGCCTCTGCGGTAAAGGTCGCAAGCAGCGGCAGGCGTTCATCCGCCCGGTAGGTCCCGGTCACCGGGAACCACCGGCACCGGGAAAAATGATACCCCCAGTGCGTGTCGTGCAACGACCGCTCCGACTTCACCGTCAGCCGCAAGTCCGGCGGCGTCAACACATCGAGCCGGATTCCGGCGATTTGCACGCCGCGTCCGCCGTCCAATTCGCGCGTCACCGCCCCGGCTTGGAATTGCGTCAGCACTCTACCATCGGCGTCAATGTCGTCGAGCAGCACGGCGCCGGCCCCGCCCACCAGGACGAGATGTCGGACTACGCGTCGTGCCGCGCCCCGGTAGGCCGCGGTCGAATCCACGGCAAGATAGTTGTCGCGACAGGCGATGATCCGGCCGGCCCAGTCGCCCGGCACTTCGGGCGCAATACCGTTGATGATCGGCAGCGAATGGTCCGTCGCCGCCGGCTTGTAGTAGCCGGGATCGATCAGCAGCCTCTGGCCCCGGTAGTCGAGGAAGAAGCTACCGGTATCGGCCTGATTGTGGTGCGTATACGGCGGTCGCGACCCCTTCAAGCCAACCGTCCACCGGCAATTCCATTTCGTGCCCGACCGGAGGATGCCGTACTCGATGCTGCGCAAGGCAAATGACCGCGGCAAGGGCACCGGCTGCTTCTTCACTTCGGGTTTGGCCGGGCGAGAGAGTATGCCCCAGAACGGCGCAACCCGGTAGTCCTTGAGCTTGCCGGCATTGTACCAACGCAACGCATGGTCGCCGTACCAGAGCGCGAACCGGTCGTCGAATCGCCCGGCCAGCGCCCACGCCACTTCGCCGCCAACCGGCATGGGGATCGTGTCGTTGACGCCGTGCAGCGCGCCATCGTTGCAGAGACTGACGCGCACCATGTTCAGCGCGTTACGAATCAGCGGGTGCGTGACGAGACCTTCATCGATTCCGGTCAGCCTTTCCAGCAATAGCGCAAACCGCAGAAGACTTTCCATCCCGTACGCCCAGTACTGGGCGCCTTCGGTGTTGCCGCCGTCGGCGCCGCCGCACCAGTCGAGCCATTTCCAGACATGCTTGCGGGCATGCTGCAACGCCTCCCGCGCCTTGACCGGCTCCTCGCGCCACAACGCCAACGCGAGGAATCCGCCGCCCGCATTACTAACGGGATTCGCATTGGGAATCGCCGTAACGGTCCATGCTTGGGTCCGGGCCGAGTATAGATACAGGTCGAGCAACTTCACCAGCAACCGCCGCCAGTGGCCGCGCTCCGCCGGCGTCAGGTACGGATAGAAGGTGTCGTACGCCAGCGCAATTCCGGGACTGGCGTTACCTTCATGCAGGTGGAACGTCGCTTCCGGGATCATCGCGTCAGCGGCAACTTGCGCGGTGCGCGTGGCAAGCGCGATCAGGCGCCGGTCGCCACTGAGCAGCCATTTTCCCAAATAACCCCCGACCCGCGCCGCCAGATCAACCTTGAACTTGTGACAACATTCGATGGCACTTTGGATCAGAATCCGGTTGCGCTTCGGCAGGTCGACATCCGCACACCGCGCCACCAACGCGTGGCCTTCCGGGGGCAAGTGGACATCAGCAAAGGCACCGGCATGATACAGATCACGCCGCCGCAACAGTCCGTTAAGCGCCGGCAAAAGTATTGCCAGTTGCGCATCGGTAACGTTCACCGTCTTAATCACGTCGCGCCAGGCGGCCTGAGCCTCGGGCGACATCAGGCTCCAAATGTGCCGATGCGCGGCGGTGCGCGGATTGACCATGCTTTCGTTCGCGACGCGATACCAGCCCAGCGCATTGCGGTCAAAATCGAACGAGAAGCGCAAATGCGCTTCATCAAAATCGGCCGCCACCGGCCGCAGCGACTCCGCCAGCGGTTTGAGCACCGGCAACTTCGCTTTCCGCCGGAACTCCGCCAGCCCGCGTTTGTCAAAATACAGGTACGGATGCCGCAACGCCGGCAAGCTCAATGGCGGTACCGGGGCACGCAACGTGACCGCGCCCACGCCCGGCACGGCGATCTGCGTGTAGCCGGGACGCGTGAGTTTCTTCGGTAATCGCAAACGTCCCCAAACTCTCGGCGGTTCGGCCGCGATGACAAACTCGGCGAATCGGTCCTGTTGTGAGAATCCAAGCACAGCCGGTGTGTTGCAGACGATATCCGCGAAGCCGTCGCCCCAGCGTGTGTACGCGACCAATCCGCGCAAAACGTCACCGACCTTGACTCGGACCGGCACGGTCGCTTCCACACATCGACCGTCAGCGATGAAGATGTGTTGCCGGTCCCCGATGCGCACTTCAATGTGATCGCTCTGCCACGCCGGCAAGTCGCACCGAATGACCGGGTGTCTTTCTTTGATCGTCGCACGCAGGCGCAGCTTGCCGGCAGCGTGCGCGAGCTGGATCTGCACACCGCGACCGGCAATCTCCTCGCCGTACAAATCGGTCAGCAGCGGGACCGGCGGGATCTTCGACCAATCGGTCAACTGATACACGTAATACCGCGGTGCGCGGAACCCGTGCCGTGGTTCAATGGCTGGCGCTGAGGCGTTCGGGGCACTCTTTGTTTTCGTCATAACTCGCTCACTCGCTGTATGCCTGACGCGATAGTCACTTACAGGCTCATATGGGCGTGTCATGGGTAGATGTGGACGTTGACCATCACGTTGGTCTTCAGTCGGTCTTTCAGGTCAAGGACCATCAGGCTATTGGCGTACTGATCGCGCGGGCGTTGCGCCGGAAATGCTTCCGTTGCGGCGCCGGCATTTACCACGGCCAATGCGAAGCCAATGAAGTCGCGCTTGTCCAATGCGAATGGCTCGTGCATGTTCAACCGGTCGGCAACCCGGAAATGGATTCGGTACCCGGTTGAGGTCTTCTCACCGCTACAGACGGCTGCCCGGTCCATGCCGTCGCCGAGCCACGGCCGGAGCGCCGCGGCGACGAACGGCTTCTCGTACATGTTGATCATCGTCTGGTGCACGTCAGCGTCAACGTTGATGAGAGCAAACCGGTTGGTCGGACGCAGATCGAAGAACATGTTCAGCCCGTTGCGCGCGAATGCCCATTCCGAGGATGAATTGATCTGCGTGGTGGTCACCGCAACGTCGAGCTGCAACGCGCCGGCATCGCGGTGGAGTTGCCACGTGGCGATGTTCGAGACGGTGCCGGCAGTCACGTCATTAGTGAAGTGCAAGACCGGCACGGCGCAATAGTCCACGAGGAATACCGAGTTGCTGACGGTCACCACACGCTCGGAAACCTCGCCCGGCCTCAACTCCGGCACAGCGGGCGCGAGGCAGACCGGCGATCGCGACACTGGCTCGGTCAGCTTCCGTTCCTTGCCGGCGAGCGGCCCGGCAAAATTCAGGCGCTCCCTCAACGACTGGGCGATCCGGTATTCGCCAAGGCTCGCGGGATGGACGCCGTCGGGACGCAACCGCTGATGCCGCTCCAGTGTTTCCTGATAGGCCTCGAACTCCTCCTGCACCGGCACGAAGAATGCGCCTTCGGCCGCGGCAACCTCTTTCATGATCTTCCCGCAGTCGCGCAGGAAATCATTCGCGCCTTCCAGCCGCCAGAATGTCCGCCGGCAGGTCTCATCGGCGAGCGTCGGACTCATCAGGATGACGACTGCGCCATCGGCCCGGCATTTCTGCACGAACTTCACGATGTCCTGCCGGTAAGCGGCGAGCGGTTTGTCGCGCGGCTCGCCTTTGACCCACGCGCTATTGATGGCGTTGTTCATGCCGAGCATCAACGACACAACCGTCGGCTTGCGACCGTCCGCTTTCAGCCGGTTCACAAGGTCCGACGACGTGCTGCCCCAGACGCCGGCCTGGATGAACTCCACCTTCGCGTCGGGATGGAAGCTCCGGAACACTCGTTCGCAGGCGCGCCGGTACGTGTCGGCATGCGTGATACTGTCGCCGTGAAACACCCACACGTCGCCGTCGCGCAGGAAACACGATGCGTCCTCAGCCCGCGCCGTAGCGACCAGAAGCAGAACCGCGAGTATATGTTTCTTCACAAAGCCTCAATGCAATCCGGTTCATAAGTGTCGCGGTTCAACGGCTTGTGCTGAGGCGCTCAAGCCATTCCTTTGTCTTTTCGTGCAAACCGGGACCGGATCCATGGTCGTGCGTCCAGCCGGGGTAGAAGGCCTTCTGGTCGGCCGGCAAGCCGGTCAGGTTATGGTAGGCGGCGAGCGGCCCCATGCTATGCACGGTGAGATCGCCGATGTTGCTGCCGACGTAGGTGGGACACTTGATGCGGGGCGCGAAGTTGACCGGGTTGTAGTAACTCAACGCGCGCTCGACTTCCGCCAAAGTCTTACCGGCGGGCACACAACCTTTGGACGGGCCAAAGCTTGGGTAGTTCTCCATAATCTCCTGCGGCTGACAATTCGCCGGGCAGTCCGAGAGACAAACTGCCACGCGCGGATCCAGCGCCGCCGTGACCAACGCCAACGCCCCGCCCTGGCTTCCGCCGTGCGCGACGATGCGCTTCATGTCCACGAGATCCGGGCGCGTCGCCAGATAATCAATGGCCCGCGCCATCGCGCAATACCACGACCGCGCCACGTACGTGTCACGGTCGCCGAGCGGCCCCCACCATGGCTGATTGAACGGAATGTCCTTCGCGTCCGGGGCGTGCCCGCGAATCAACGGGACAATGGTGACGAACCGCGGGTCCTGCTTGACTTCCGAACCATAGACGCCGTCGGGCCGCTTGCTCAGTCCGAAGCCGGTCGTCCCGGGATGCGCGGTGACAATGGCCGGCAACGGATTTGTGGCGCCCTTGGGGATGAACAACATGGCGTGAATGCGTTGCTTGCCCCAACTGTTGAACGTCACGTCGTACATCTCAAACTTGGGATGATCCTCAAAAACACGGGTCGCCTGCGGTTCGAGTGGTGTGGCGCGCAACTCCTTCAGCGTCGTGTTCCAGAACTCGTTGAAGTCCGGCTCCACCATGATTCGCGGCCGGTAATGCTCCCAATCCCATGCCATCCGGTAACGGTCCACCCAGATCAGGTTGTTGTCGGAGTCCACCAAACGGCACCAGACCTCGCTGACACCCGGCAGATGGAACTTGGGCTGGAACTGAATACGCACGTCCTTGTTCGTGACGTTGGCGACGATGACCTTCTGGTAGAAGTGCGGCTGACCGAGACTGTGAATGACCTCCAGTTCGGCGTAGCCGTTGAACGGGGTCTTGCCGGTCCAGACGAATACCATGCCGAAATCGAGTCGGGTGTCCGGGCCGTAGATCGGGTCACGTGCGCCGTCCGCGGCCCCGCCGAACCGGTTGCTCTTGCCCGGCTCGTCACGTGAACTCAGCACGTCGAAGCGCGCATGCGTCACGAAATCGCCGGCACTCGGCGGCGGGTTGGTCGGCCCCGGAAACACGAACGTGAACGCGTTCGCCGCAAACCCCTTGCAGGGAAAACTGACCGCCAGGCGGTCCACCCCGGCCGCGTCTTTCACTTTTCCCGCCGCCAGGTCGCCGGTCCCCTTGTTCGGGCGTATCGTGACGGTCGCACCGGACTGCGTCAGGACGACCTCGCGCGGGTCCGATTGGGTCACGGTCACGCCGTCGGCCAGAAACAGGCGGACGGACTGGTCCTGGGACTCATTCGCGCCGACGTAAAACTCGGCCTCAGGCTTACGCCAAGCCGGGCTGAATCTCAGCATGTTGATGCCGTCGGCAACGTAGCCGATACGCCCGACTTGCTGATCGTGCGAGAGGTTGCTGCGATCGGGAAAGAAAGCGAAGAACCGATCGCCCTTCTGCACGACCATCGACTTCAGGAACTCGGCGCCCCCCACCTGCAACGAAACCCACCCGCGGTCGCCGTCGCTCCGCACGGACCAGCCGTTGCCCGCATATGACAGGCCGCTGCTGCCATTGCGAAAAAATCCCTTGATGGGCGGCTCTTCGCCGCAAACCACTGTTCCGGCCAGCATTGAGATTGCCATGAGACCCCTGATCATGCGTCTGTTCATCGGATGGATGGAAGGTGTGTTCACGCGCGACGCCCCCCCCTATTCTGCCTTGCGATACAGCCGCACGTCGTCCACGGCCAATGTATTGCCCTGCCGGACGAACTGGACTGGCGGCATCTTGGCGGGTTCGGAACCGCTCAGCCCCAACGGACGGATGGCGACTTCGGCGGCCGGCTGGCCGTCGACTTTCAGCACCGCCTTGCCGGCGTTCCAGCTCAGGCCGAAATCATGCCAGCCCGGCGCCGGCATGGCCACGGCATTCGTGACGCCGTCGGTCGCCTTGGGCGCAGACGGATCGAGCACCAGAACAAGTTGCGGCTCCTTGCCCTGCCGCAATTGCACCGACAGGGGACCTATCCCGACCAACGTTCCGTTCGGCTTGGCAGGCAACAGGGCGCGCCACGCGATCCGGCTCTGCTCGTCAGCCAAGTGCAGGAACGAACGCAAGGCGAAACCACCGTCGGTCGTGCTCAAAGCCTTGCCGGCCTTGCCGTCGTCAACGAGCGCGAGTTCCTTGTCACGCCGCAACGGATCGATGACCCCGCAATAGACCGCGGTCTCGGCCTCAGGCCCCTTGTCGAATGAAGCCGCAAACGTCGCGCCATCCGCGCCCCGTGGCACGAACAACACGGGCACGAAGTCGCGCTGCAGGACCGGCACGGTAAAGCCGCCGGCCGACAACGCCACCGGGGCGCCCGTCTCGGCGTTCACGGCCGTTACGGCCTCGCGGTTGAGCCCGGCCGCCTTCCAGTCCACCGCCACCTTTACCTCCGCATCTTTGCGGCTCACGTTCACCACCCACAGGATGGCGCGGCCGTCGGCCATGTGGGCGGAAACCAGGCAGTCGCTGTTCTTCGTCGTGAACGGACTCGGCTTCCAGTACGGCAGGAACTTCACCTCATTCGCCCACAGGTGCGCGGCCTCGACCAGGTGCGGATAGAGTTCGTTCTGCTCGGGCAGGATGTCGTGGGCCATAACCCAGCCGAGGAACTGGTGCGTATGCTTCTGCCACCACTGCGTGCGATGCCGCGTCGACTGGCACATCATGGTCATCACGCCGCCGGCGCATTTCGAGCTGCCGATCGCGCGCAGCCGTCCCGCGGGCAGGACCTCGATATAATCGAAGTTCAGGTCGGTCGGCTCCACATTTTCGCCCTCAAAGAAAATATCACCGAACCACGCGTGAAAGGCCGATCCCGAGGTGATATGCTGCCACAGGTTCGGGGTCGCGGCGCCATTCTCATAGAACATGACCTTCATGCGCTTGAAATATTCGCGCAGGCCAAGGTAGTTGTACGCGCGCTGCAGCCGACCGTCCTCACGCCAGTAGGCGTTCCCGGTGAGGTAGTTGTCTTCCAGCCCCAGATAGTTCTCGTCGACGTACAACCCGCGGAAGCCGGAGTCCTTCACCCACTTCTGGTAGTGCCAGAGCCGGAAGTCGTTCGGGCCCCTGGACGCGGTCACGTCTGAGTTGCCGATCTGCCCGGGCTGCGCTCCCCAGTCCACGGACAGGCCGGGGAACTGGTTCCAGTTGTAGTCCATGTACCGGCCGATCGAGTGGGCAATGGAACCGACGCACGGCCGGTGTTGGGGGTTCTTCGCCGGATCGCCGAGCATCGCCTTGGACTTGTCGTAATGCCACGGGAACGGACTGCAGTAGTACGGCCACAGCACGGCCCAGTCGGCATCGGCCCAGAAGTAGGTGTTCTTCGTATGCGGCACCGGCGCGGCGCCATTGCAGAACGTCGCGCGCCAGCCTGACGGCAGCGGCCGGGACGGAAACGTCTGCCAGCCCCACGTGATCGTACGGGGCGCCTTGACCTCCGTCGGTATCTCGAAGAAGTTGACGCGCAGGAAGACCTTACCGTCTTTACGCCGAATTTCCTGGGTGGGCAGGGCTTTGTCCGGATCGTGATTCCAGCCCTTGTCGTGATCGGCAAACCACAGGAACGCCGTGTCCGAATCGGTCAGCCAAATGTACGGCACGAAGTCGCCAACCAGCATGCCGGAGGCCGTGGTCTGGCTCGACCAATAGTCGGGCAGGACGTCATGCACCGCGGCCCAGCCACCCGCCGTGGTGCAGTAGTGCGTAGCCTTCCCGGCCGGCAGCGTGATTTCCAGGTACATCTTGTCCACTTTGGCCGGCGCGTTGCCATCCGGCGCCACGTCCAGAGTGATGTTGACGAACCCGTCGAACTCGACGTGCGTCTTCGCGGAGAACTTCAGTCCCGCCGCCGCGGCCTTGCCGGTCAGGTCCGCTTCCGCCTCCACGCGACGCTGGGTTTTGGGATCGCCGCCCTGAACCTCGATTTCCTTGCCGTCCTTCACGACGACCAGACGCATCGGCGCGGCAAGTTGCTTCTCGCCGCCGTTGACGACCTGCTGGGCCAGGCCGAGCCCATTGATCGTCAGGGTCCGGTTCCACACGTTCACGTCACCGCCCTTGACCTGCACCGGCGTCCAAGGCGGGATGACTTTGTCCGTAATGCCAATGGCGTTATTCATCCACTCGGCGGCATAGCGGATCAGATCCAAGTCCTTGGTGGCCGACGCCAGTTCCTTGCCGTCCTTGTCCTTCAGGGTCACCACCACTTGCACCTTCATCGGGGCGGGGTGCGGAATCGTAAGCAGCGGCTGTGCGGCCGGGGCCGACGCGCTCTTCTTCTGCGCCTCTTCCTTCGCCGCCTCGTTCGCGGCCCGGATAGCGCGGTTCGAATCGCTGAGCGCGCTCACCTTCCGGAAGTCGTCGAGGGGGATCTCCACGTTCTTCAACTTCAATTCCGCCCCGCCGTACCACTCCCTGAACGGCCGCATCGGCAGGCTGGACAGCGTCTTGCCCGTGGCCGTGTCGATGACCTTGGCTTCAGCCGACGCGACTTGCGCGCGGGTCGGCAGATCAAAGATATCGGCATTCACGAGCACGGTTTCCGTCTCCGGTCCGTACTGGGTGGTGACCGCCAACTCCTCCACCGGTCCGGCGTTGGCAGGCTTCACGGGGTTCTGTGGCGTCCAGCCGCTCAGCACATACGGGAAGCTCTGGCGGAACAGCACCGTGCCGCCGGCCTTGGTGCCGGTCACCGTGAGGAACCCTCGCTTCACGCCCTTGGCATCCGCGGGCGTCCATTCGCTGACATCGCCGGCGAAGGTCTCCACCTTGCGTTCGCCCGCTTTCACGGACACGTGCCGCGCCTCGATCTTGTCGCCTTCGCCCGGCAGCATGCCGTGCTGGAAACGCACCTCGACGTCCACCTCGGATCCGCTCGCGCGCGGCGCCACCACGGCGATGGGAAACTCGTACTTGCCGGTGAAGAGCGTATGCGTGCCGTTCAGTTGCAGCACAGCCTCATCGTCCATCAAGTGCACCGTCGGATATTGCGGAATCTCGGCAAAGCCCTGGGTGATGGACCACGAGGCCTGCGACCGCGGCTTGGCGCCATGGCAGGTGCGGGCCAGCAAGAACTTCCACACATCGCCATTCTTGATCCCATCGATACCGAAATCTTTGATCGGGATGGAGGCTTCGACCGTGTAGTCCGTGTCCGACTCCTTCACGCCCACCTGCCAGTTACCTTTCCAACCCTGCGCGGTGTAACCTCGAGTCGGAATCATCTTAAGATCGAACACGCAGGGGTATAGGTTGAGGATGTTCTGATAGGTCTCCGGCACCAGTGTGGGCGGGGAGACCCAGACCTCGACCGAGCTGTCGCCGTAGCTGTAGTCGTCATTCTGCCGCGCCTTCTTCCACAACTTCCACTCGAAGTTCCCGCGCTTGCAGCGGAACAGGAAGTAAAGTTTTTCCGCGTCGAATCCGAGACTCATGACCGTGACGGATTCCTGCATCTCGTGATCGAACGCGCCAATCAACCCGGAGGTCGTGAACGCCCGGTCCCATTCTCCAGGCGATACGACGCCGTCAATGACCGGCGCCTTCTCGAACCGCGTCGCCGTGAACTCGCCGACCGGCAACCGCTCCCCGCCCTTGTCGGCCGCCAGGGCCGACGCCATCCAAGCCATAATCACAAGCGTCATCCAACCGATTTGTTTCATCATGATGCTCTGCTTTCCTTTTCTAAGTTGATGGTTGCGACGAGATGGGGTTGGCAACGTTGTCGTGTTGACGCTGTGCATGCATATTAGCTATCGTTGTGATGTCACCAGTGAATGCAAAAAGGGGACCATGATTGCCCAAATGACGCTACGACACGTTCCCGATGCGGTGGGGAAGGGTCTTCGAAGCAAGGCAAAGAAGGACGGCCGTAGCGTGAACCGAACCACCGTTGACCTGCTCGAACAGGCGCTGGGCATGCGGGCCAAAGACGCCAGGAAGCGCGATCTCACCCGTTTCGCGGGACATTGGGATCGTGAGGAGTGCCGGGCTTTCGAGCGCAACACGCGGGTGTTCGAACGGATCGACGCTATGACTCCCATTTTGAAAATGTCCCAGGATTGATCGCCCTGAACCCCTGATCCGCGCGGCGCGCGGTCAGCCCATTTCGTACACGCCCGACTCAGGCACCGTGAAGGTCGTTCCTTCAGCCGTCCCAACGCCAACGACGCGAGCGCCGCTGACGACGTTGGTGAGCGTTGTACCTGCGCAGACCTCCGTCGGCACGCACACCTCGCCCGAGATGCCCGGCGACACCACCACGTGCCCGGCCACCAGACTCCGGCCATCGCCCAGCCCGATCGCGTCTCGCACGCCCTTCTCGCGCACCAGTTGAGTCACGGCACGAGTGACGGGATCGCGCGCCAACTTCCGATACGGTTCAAGGTCGTCGCCATCCCAACCGATATCGCAGGAGGGCGCCATGTGAACGAACCCCGAGGCCAGGTCGTGCTTCCGGTGCGAACGCCAGACCAGCCGGTTGGGCCCCGCATGCGCGATGCGTTGCATGAGGTCATTCTTGGAGAATGTCCCCTGCTCGCCCCCGTCTACTGATAGAGCATTGAACGGGTAGTCCGGCGAAATGCCTTCCGCCCACATGAAGAAATCCTTGTGCAACGACCGCCCGTACCGGTAGATGTCGTCGTAGAACTTCTGCGCCACGGCCAAAGTCTCGCCCGGGTGCCGCAAATAGGGCTTGTTGCCGAAATCGGGGTAGATCGGCTGAAACCCGGAGTCCCAGAACAGTCCGTCAATGCCCAGATCCTGGATGTAATGCCGCGTCCACTCCCGGATGTAAGCCACGAAAGTCGGGTCCGCCGGGTTGACGATGTCGATGCTGACGCCCGTTTCCGCGCCGGCCCTCAACCGGACCGGCCGGCCGTCCACGCCGCGGATTGCCCAGCTTTCCTGAAACTCCTGCGTCTTCGATGAATGACCATGGCGGCTGATCCAGGCGAAGGAATGGCCGCCCTTGGCGCGGATGCCCGCCATCGCCTTCTGGAGACGCGCGGCCCCTCCCAGAAGCGGCGAGGGTCGCGGCGAGCCGACATCTATGTCGCGGCCCGCCGCGGGAATGTCGTGCATCAGCAGGCCGAACCCGGTGATGCCGCCCTCGTCCATCAGGATGTCGGCCGCCCGCCGCATGCTGTCGTAGGTTCCGTTGCGCATCCACGCCGGATGCAACCAGAACCAGCACGTGTGGTACCACCAGTCGGGCGGCTCTTCGAAGTGATCGAACATGCACGCCAGCCGCCGCTCGGCCTCCGGCAGTCCGCGCCCCCACGTGAACGTCACCGCCGGCGTGATGATCTCGTCCTGCACCGGGAAATCCTTGAACCAGTAGAACCGGTAGGCGTGCCGCGCCGGACCGAACTCAATCTGGCCGCCCGTGGCCGGCCGCCGCGCCACCATCCACACGAATGGCTCGCCGTCGGGATGATAGTAAAGCGCGCCGTTGACAGTCTGCTGGCCCGGAAACACGCTGCGAAATCCGGTCTGCAGCCACGGCACCACGTCCGCGACCGGCCCATCCTCGACGCTCACATGCTCGCGCGGGCCGGACCCGCCCATCGCCAAGGCCCTCATGCGCGTGCCTGGCCCGAAATGCAGGGCCGGCGCGGCCAGCACGGTCAGTGTGTCCAACCGCAGCGGTGCCTCCAGGATCGGCTGCCAGATCGCGTCCAACCCCGACCCCACCTCAAGATGCGGCACACGCCGCACTTCATAGTAAAGCTCGACGTTTTCCGACCGCCCCGAATGCAGTCCGCGGCCGCCCGCGATCAGCAAACGCCGGATCTCCAGAATGGCGCCGGCCCCGTACGCCACGGGCAGTTCGGCTCGCAGGCGCGTGATGTGTTCACTGGCCGCCTCCTCCACGCCCACCAACTGCGTCCGCAACGGCACACCATTCCACTCCAACTCGGTCCCACGCGTATACGCCGCCAGCACGACCTCCGATTTCGGATCCTCAAGTTTCAGCAACTGGCCCGACGCCGGGTCCAGGTCCACCTTCAAACAGAATTTCATCGTAGCCCTTTCAGTCTTCCTATTCCCTTAAACGTCCAACGACCGCACGCGTTGATTCATGACTCTCAACGCCCGGCACCGTTCAATGTGTTCATCCATGGTTTCCAACCCCACCTCGCGCAGCATGGCGCCGATCGGCACACCGGGGTCATTGGACCAAAACACGCCGGTGTCTTCGCGCGCCGAGTAGACGTAACCTACACGGTCGCCATACACCCGGGTCAAGGCCCGTCCCTCTTCCAGCCGTTCGGACCAGTGCAGCACGGCATGACTCAGGTCGATCGTGTGCACCAGCACGCCGGGCTCGGTCCGCTGCGCCTCGGTCATGCCGCCCGGATTGAAGACCGACACGTTATCGCGCGGGGTACTGGTCATCACGTAGCAGCGATGACGCAGCGCGTACGCCGCTGGTCGCAAGGTCTGGGGTGAGGCGCTCGGCACAACAATCAACTCCGCGCCCTGGCGCGCCAGTTCCGCCCAGCCATCGTCGTAACTCATGTCCCAGCAAATCTGGATGCCCAGCCGACCGAAGTCGCAGTCGAACACAGGAAACTCACGTCCCGGCGACACGCCCCCCTCCAGTTCGGCTTCGCCGAGAGCCGCAACCGGATGAACCTTACGGTAGATGCCAGCCACGTCGCCAGTCCGACCAACCAGCACGGCAGCATTCGACACGCCACCATTCGCCTCGCGCAACAGGAGCGGCAACACAACATACGCCTGGGCCGCGCAGGCCAAGCACGCCGCCGCTTCCCGCACCTCGCCCACCAGCGGCAGTGCGCTGTCCGCCGCGCGTCCGGTCCGCCCCGCCGTCAGCACACCTTCCGGGAAGACCACGAGGTCCAGACGCTTTCCTTTAGCCGCCTGCCGGGCGGCTTCGAGATCGGCGCCAAGTTCCGCGGCCCGTGCCGCCAAGCCCGGCCATGGGCCTGAAAAGGAACGCAGGACCATCGCCAGAGTGACCTTACGCGGCAGTTGGCAGGATGTGCTCATTGGGCGATCACTTGACAGGCCATAAATATGGGAGTACGGTTCTAAGCATGAAGACGACCGTGGAGATTGAGGACACCTTGCTAGCCGAGGCGAAAAAACAGGCCGTAGACGAGCATAAGCCCCTGCGTGCGCTGATCGAAGATGGTTTGCGCTGGCGTCTCCTGGCCCAGCCGCCTGCCCATCGCCGGCGAATCCGGTGGGTGGTGGCCGAGGGTGGCGCCCCGAAAGGTGTGCGGGATCGCGTGGCTATGTACGACTGGTTGAGGCGCGAGTCATGATCTGCATTGACACCAACATTCTCATCTATGCGCACCGCAAGGGCACCGCCGAACACCGGACGGCGCAAAGCGCCATCGAACGGGCGGCCTCCGATCGCAAGGGTTGGGGCTTTGCCTTGCCGACCGTCGCGGAGTTCTGGGCGCAAGTGACGCACCCGCGCTACCCCGGAGGCCCCTCGACCCCCGCACAGGCGGACGGGTTCCTGCGCAGCCTCGTGGATACCGGTCGCGCCCGCGTCTTCATGCCGGGTTCGGGTTTCTTCCCGGCGTTTCTGGATGGCGCACAGGCGATGAGCATCTCGGGTCCGCGCATTTTCGATCTGCAGATTGCGCTCGCGGCACTGCACGCAGGAGCGACACGACTCTGGACCCACGACGGCGCCTTCGTGGCCGTCCCCGGGCTCCGCATTGAGGACCCCCTGGAGTGAGGCCACGGGCCAGAGGCCCGTGCCACGAAATGCTCCGCCGCTCACTGTCCCTCCACCAATTTCGCCATGAGTTCCTTCGCCTTCGCGCCGCCGGCAGCCGAGCCGGCATGGAAATGGCCGTTCACACCGGGGAAGAACCATTTCTGGTCGTCTTTTAAACCCGTCAGATTCTTGAACACTCCCAGCCCGCCCATGCTGTGAACGGTCAAATCGCCGACCGTCAGATGAACCACGGTCGGACACTGGATCCACGGCGCAAGGTTGGCTGGATCGAAATAGCTCAATGTCCGCAACAGGTCGTCGAGCGTCTGGCCCGGCGGCACCTGGCCGCAGGTCGGCCCGAAACTCGGATACGTCCCCGGTCGGGCCGAGTCGTTGAGCATGCAGTTGGATGGCGAATCAGCAATGCACAGTTTAACGCGGTGGTCGAGGGCCGCGGTGGCCAGCGCCAATGCGCCCCCCTGGCTGCCACCGCTGGAAACCACACGCGACATGTCGGCGATGTCCGGCCGTGTGGCCATGTAGTCCAGTGCCCGCACCATGGCGCAGAACCACGACCGCGCGGCATGGTTCTCGCGGCTGTCGAGCGGTCCCCACCACGGCTGGTTGAACGGGATGTCGGTCGCATCCGGTGGGTACCCCCGGATCAACGGGACGACCGTGACGAACCGCGGATCGGCTTTCACTTGCGACCCGTACACGCCATCAGCCCGATGATTGATGCCGAACCCAAGCGTGCCGGGATGGGCCGTGATGAGCACGGGCAATGGTTTCGCTACGCCGTTGGGAGGGACGGCGGCCCCGCCGTCCGCGGGCCGTGAGGCCGCGGCCCCTCCCTTGGGAATATACAGACAGGCATGAATGCGCTTCCCCTGCCAACCATTGAACGACACATGCTGGAATTCCCAATTCGGATCGTCCTTGAACAACGTCTCCTCGACCTTCGGCTCCAGCGGCACCTTGGCCAGCTCGGCGAGCGTTCCGTCCCAAAACGCCTTGAGGTCGGCAGGGACGTTGTATGTCGGCTTGTAGTCGGGCCAGTCATACATGAACCGCATCCGGTCGGCCCAGAGCACCACACCCGCATCGTCCTGCAGGAAAAAGTTGCACTCACTCACGCCGGGCAGCGTGAACTTTGGCCGAACGGTAGCCCGGTATTGGGTCACGCCATTCGTCGCACTGAGTTTCTCCGGACTCGCCTCCAGCCGGAAATGCGGCTTGCCCAGCGCGTGCCGGGCCTCAACCACAAACCGGCCCGGGAATGGTTTGCTGCCCAGCCAGCCGAACTCCACGCTGTAATCGACCTGGGCGCCCTTCTCATACAACGCCCAGTAGCCCGAGCCCGGTCCGTACCCGGGGTCGCCTTGCCCCATGGTCGGACTCCGCACGGCCAGGGTCGGAAGAACGGTCAACGCGTCTACACCACTGTGCGTTTCGATCCGGCAGGCGATGGTATTGGCGACCATGCCCTTGCACGGGATCACCACGGCCAACCGCGGCTGACCATCCGGTGCAGCAACAACCCCAATGGAAAGGCCGTTCGTGGCTGCGATGCGTAGCGCAGCCCCGTTCTCATTCACGGCGGCGACTTCCGTTGCCTTGAGGGCCGTGCCTAGCATGGCGCCCCGCATCACGCGTTGTTGCGCCGTCGAGATGGGTTGTTTTGACCGGGCTATTGTCAATGCCACGACGTCATCCGCCATGAAGAGCACCACATCGTGCGGTTGGGTATCGTTAAACCCGGCATAGATTTCGAAGTCGGGCAGTGTCCAACCGGTGATGATCTGCAGCAGGAACATCCCGTCGGAGAGTTGGCCGCGGCGCGACTGATCGTGGGTGACGTTGGACAGTTCCGTGAAACTTGAGGCGAACGACCCATCGGGTTTGCGGAAGGCGATCCCGCCATAGCCCTTGCCCCCCTGGATGAACTCCCCCCCCTTGATCCGGAGCGAGTCGAAGCCAAGCGGCAATTGCGCCCGGATCGTCAGGTCGTCGCTCGCGAATTCCAGCCGCCCACCCTCACACGTCCAGTAGTTCTTCTTCGCCATAGCCTCATCCTTGACTGCGGCAAATGCCAGCGGAGCCAAGATTGCCACTGACACGCCAATACCGATTATCTGTCGTGCGAATAGCATCATAATCGTTCCTATGGGGGGGAGATCCGTGCCTTGGACCCGGCGGTCCTCCGCCGGTAGCCCTCCGGTCCATCCAGCCGCTACCGGCCGGGACGGCCGGATCCATGTCTTCCTTCTGTCCGGTTCTGGAATCCGTTACCGACAGGGACGGCCGGCTCCACGTCTTTCTTGCGTCCGCTTCTGGAGCCGGCGGCCCCGCCGGTTGTCGCAAAGTCATCGCCTTCGCCACCGCCCCGATGTCGTGCCAACTCGATTCGGCCCCTTCATCTAACCGAGAACACCGTGCCCCGGTACTGCGACTCGTACGCGCCCATGTCCGGCCGCGCTCCGACGCGGCGCGGATTGCCGGCCAGATCGGTCGCTGTTGCGCTCCAACTCAGATTCGTGCCTGCATCGATGCACGGCGAGGCACTCGCCAACCGGTAATCGCCTGCAGAAGCGCCTCTGAATTGCGGATCGGCCGACAGACAGGCGATCGCGCCATTGGTGTTGCCATTCTGGATGTCGCAGTACGCGAGCGACACGGCGCCCGTCACATCCATGCCGTTTTGCCACAGGATGGTGTTGACAGCCGAAACGCTGCTCACGCCCCCGACGCATAACCCCTGGCCGAGGTTGGTCACAATGGTGCAGTTCTCCAGCGTGAGCGTGCAATTGGTCGCGAAGATGCCGTCGCCATAACCGGTGTCGTTGCCGTAGACCAGACAGTTACGCAGGATAGCCGCCGCGCTCGGTCCCACATAAACGCCGCCACCCGCGCCGGCGGTCTGTGAGTTCATGTTGGTGCGGATGATGCAGTTGAACGCCGTCAATTGGCCTCCTTGCCTCACCGCCACCCCGCATCCAAAAACATTCAGATTGTTATAAGCGCAGGTGTTCTTCTCAATCGTCGAGTTCGTCAAGGTCACCGCACTGGCGAGGACGAGCACGCCACCGGCTTGCGTGTTGTACCCGTTCCCCCCGCCCGGCAGCGCCGCGTTATTGGAGATCTCGCACGCCCCGATCGTCAGGCCCGCGCAATCGTTGAACATCAACCCGCCACCACCGGAGGTTATCCAATCGGCAATCTGGGTATCCTTACCGCCGGTCACGGTCAGTCCTTCCAAATGCGAGGCGCCGGTCAGCCCCGTCAGGGTCATCACCCGTTGGTTCGTGCCAGCGGCATTGATGACCGTCGTATCGCGGCCAGCCCCCAGAATCTGGACTCCAGCATTGTAGTTCAGCGCGAGCGGGAAGGTCTCCGCCCCGTTCGTGTAGGAACCGGCGGCAATATGGACCCGCGTTCCATCGGTTACCTGCGAAAACGCTTTGGTGATGGTCTTGAACGGTGAGGCGGCATTGGTGCCCATGTTGGCATCGCTGCCGGTCGACGCGGAAACGTATAGATCGGGCTGGATCGCGCTCCAGTTCAACCCGGTCGGGTAGTGCCAGCCCAGGTCCACCTGGCTCGCGTCGGATGTCCCGTCCGTGCGCGTCGTGCGCCCACTCAGACCGGCCACCGCCGCTGTCACGCTGCCGGTGTCCACGCAGGGGCTGCCGACGCCGAGGTAGTAGCCGTACTGGAACAGCGGATCGGCCGAGAAGCACCCCGCTACGCCATTGCTGTCGCCGTCGCCGATATCGCAAGAGACCAGCGCCACACTGCCGGTCAGATCATCCACGTTGCCCCAGACGATGGAGTTGGAGACCGAGGCCGACGCGCCCACGGCCACGCCAACACCCGGCCCGTTATGGTAGGCAACCGTGCAGTTACCGATGGCGAGCGAACCCGTGAGCTGGAAGATACCGCTGCCGAATCCGACCTGATCCCAGTTGCCGTAGACCAGGCAGTTCTGCAGGACAACATTCACCGCCGCATAGATGGCACTGCCCTGTTCCTGCCCCACAAAATTGCCGCCGGCACTAATTGCATTCTGGTCGATAATTGAATCACGGACCGCCAGCGATCCACCGCCGACGTATATTCCCCCACCCTTACTATTGTAGCAGGCCGTGTTGCGTTCAACGAGGCAGTTGGTGAGCGTGACACCGCTTGAGCCCGCGATATACACGCCGCCGCCAAGCGCGGAATTGTTGCCGCCACCCGGGTTCACCATGTTGTTGGCAATGGCGCACGAGGCGATCGTCAGATTGCCGCAGTTGTTGATGTAAATCCCTCCGCCCAGCGCGGCATCCTGGATGTTCTCGCCGCCGCCGGTGACGGTCAGACCCTCGATCCGCGAAACGCCGCCGAGGTTGTTCAGGCGCAGCGCCTGTCGGCCTCCGCCGGTGGCATTGATCGTGGTCGTCACCCGGTTGGTTCCCAGAATCGCAACGTTGTTCTTGCCGTCCAGGGCCAGCGGGAAAGTCTCCAGTCCGTTCGTATAGACGCCGGCGCCCACGTAGACCACCGACCCGTTGATCACCTTGCTGAATGCCTTGGTCAGGGACTGGAAGGCCGTGGGCCAGTTCGTGCCATCATTGCTGTCGTTCCCGCTCGTGGCCGACACATAAATCGAGGTATAGATGATGACCGCCCCACCGGACTGGCCGAAGGCATAGTGCCAGCCGAGGTCAACCACACCCGTGTCGAGCGTGCCGTCTTTCATGGTCGTGCGCCCCGAGAGTCCAGCAGCAACCGCGGTGACGTTGCCGGTGTCAACACACGGGCTACTGGGAGTCAGGTAGTAGACATTCTGACCCGCCTCAAACGCTGGATTGCTGGAGAAGCAGCCGTTCACGCCATTGCTGTCGCCGTCCTGAATATCGCAAGAGGCCAAGGCCACCGTCCCGGTAATGTCGTCCGCATTTCCCCAAAAGATGGAGTTGGCCACATTCACGCCGTTGCCGCTGCCGTAAATACCGGGACGCGTGCTATCCGCCACCGTGCAGTTCTGAACGGTAAGATTACTCGAACCGTAAAGGCTGGCGCCATAGGAGCCCGCGTTGCCATACACGAGGCAGTTGTTCATGGCCAATGTGCCCGCGGCGTAGACGGCAATCCCCTGGTTGTTGGCGTTGCCGCTCAGGCTATTGTTGTCGAGGATGCAGTCCCGCAGCCACAGATTGCCCGAGTCCTGGTATAGGCCGCCGCCGCTGGCGCCATTGTACACAATGGAATTCTTCTCAATCACACAGTTAGTCACCGTGGCGATCGTTCCACGGGAACGCAGCCCGCCCCCATACGCCGGGCCACTACCACCGCCCGGGACCACCGTGTTGTTGGTGATCACACAATTGGCGACCGTCAGGCCAACACAGTTGTAGAGCCAAAGGGCGGCGCCGCCCGCCGGCCATTGGTTGGCGTCGGAAGTCTGAGTGTCCTTCCCGCCCGTAATGGTGAATCCGTCCACGCGCGCCGCGTCGTTGAGGAATCTTAGCGTCATCGCCCGTTGGCTGGCGCCGGCCGCGTTGATAACCGTGCTGGTCCCGGCTCCCAACAATTGCAGTCCAGCCTTGCCGTCCAGAACCAGAGGGTAGGTCTCGGACAGATTCGTGTAGCTACCCGTGGCCACATGAATGCGGCTGCCATTCTGCGCCAGCGACAACCCCTTGGTAATCGTTCGGAAGGCTTGTAGGGAATTCGTGCCCGTATTGGAGTCGAGGCCATTTGTGGCGACATAAATGTCCGCGTAAGTCAGCGAAAACGCGCCCGAATAGTGGTAGCCCAGGTCCACCAGACCGCTATCGGTGGTTCCCCCCGTCTGTGTCGTGCGGCCGTCGAGCCCGGCCGCCACCGCCGTCACACTGCCGGTGTCCACGCACGGGCTACCGGCGCCGAGGTAGTAGCCGTATTCGAACAACGGATCAGCCGAAAAGCAGCCAGCCACGCCGTTGCTATCGCCATCCGTGATGTCGCAAGACACCAGCGAGACAGCGCCCGTGATGTCGTCCATGTTCGCCCAGATGATCGAGTTGCTGACCGCCACGGTGCCGCCACCGCGATAGACGCCAGGTCCGCTGTTATACGCCACCGTGCAGTTCCCAAGCGAGGCGTTGGTCAGGGCGTAGAGGCCGGCGCTCAAGCCGGCATTACCGTAGATGAGGCAGTTGTAAGCACTCAGGATTCCAGCGGCATAGATGCCGTTCCCCTGGTCGTTCGCTCCGGACCACCCGACGAGGTTGTTGTCAATGACCGTGTCGCGCAAAGTGGCCGTGCCCGAGGCCAGATGCAGTCCGCCGCCCTTGCCGCCGCTCGTGCCGTACTGCGCAACGTTCTTCTCGATGACGCAATTCGTGATCGTCACCATACTGAGCGTCGCATACAGACCGCCGCCCATGCCTGCCGTGCTCCCCCCCGTCGGCGTGGCGGAGTTGTTTGTGATCGCGCAGGAGGCGATCGTGGCATTGGCGCAGTTGTAAAGATAGAGGCCGCCGCCATAGGGTGCGTTCTGCGTGTTTTCCACCCCGCCGATGATGGCGACGCCCTCGAGGCGCGAGAACCCGGCGAGGTTGCTCAGCGACAGCACCTTCTTGGTCGCGCCCGCCGCGTTGATGATCGTCGTATTGCAGTTGGTGCCCAGCAACTGTAATCCCCACTTGTTGTCGCCAACCAAGGGAAACGTTTCCGATCCGTTCGTGTAACTGCCGGAAGCGATGTGGATGTGACTGCCATCCTGCGCCACGGATAAGGCCTTGGTAATCGTGCGGAAGGGTTGCAGCGACGTGGTTCCGGTATTGGCATTATCGCCATTAGTCGCCACATAGAGGTCGGCATACGTCGTCGAGAATGCACCGGCATAGTGGTAGCCCAGGTCAACCTGGCCGCTGTCGGCGGTGCCGTCGGTGCGCGTCGTGTAACCGGCCAGTCCGGCGGCGGCCGCCGTCACGCTGCCGGCATCCACGCAGGGGCTGCCGGCACCAAGATAGTAACCGTATTGGAACAAGGGATCGGCCGAAAGACAACCCGCCACGCCGTTGCTGTCGCCATCCTTGATATCGCACGACACCAGCGAAACGCCGCCGGTAATGTCGTCGCCATTGGCCCAGAAAATCGAATTACTGGCCGCCACAGTGCCACCCGCGCGCTGGATTCCGGCAGCCAGCGGCTGGTAGGCCACCGTGCAGTTGCCGAGCGTCACGTTGGTTGCGGCATAAATGACAGCCCCGTAGCCGACGTTCCCGGAAAAGAGGCAATTGACCGCGTTAACGATCCCCGCCGCGTAGAGGCCTGACCCTGTATCCACGCTCGGTTTGCCGTTGGCGGTATTGCTGTCGAAGACCACATCTCTCAGGGCGACGAGTCCTGAGGCCACGTACAGTCCGCCCCCGAGACCGCCGCTGCCGTACGTCGCGGTATTCCGCTTGAAGAGGCAGTTCGTGAAGAGGACCGAACTCCCTGAGACATACGCGCCACCACCGAGCGCCGCTCCGCCGCCGCCGCCTGGAGCTACCATATTGGTCGCGATGACACACGAGGAGACTGTCAGGTTCGAGCAACTGACGATATTCAGCCCGCCACCCCCAGGGTTCACCGAGTAATTCTGTTCTTTGCCGCCAGTAATCGTCACCTGATCCAACACCCCATTCGTGACGCCGTTGATCTTGAGAACACCCCAGTTTCCGTTGGTGCGGATGATGATGCTTGGCACGTTGGTGAACGGACCCGGGGTTCCGCTGCCTGCATAACCACCACGCATGGTGACCCCGGAGGCCGTCCAAAGTAACTGGGTATTGTTCAGCGGGAACGTATGCGCTGCCAGGTAGATGTTATCGGCCGATCCAGCGCTGTTGAGCGCCGTCTGCAGATTGGTGAACGCCTGCCCCCAACTCTTGCCATCGCCGGGCACTCCATTGGTTGCACAGTACCAGTCGGTAGCCTGCGCTGCGCGAACTGCCAGCGATAGAACCGCCGCCGCCAACCCCATTATTCTCGTCCAATGTCTGCTATTCATGCGCGCCATCTCCCCTTTGACGTTGATGCATCTTGCAGTTGTCCGAACACCTTACGGCCGACTCCACCCTCTCAACCAACCCCCACCACCACTTTTTGGAGCCGGCGGTCCCCCGCCGGTAGTCCTTCCCAGTCGCCACCGGCCGGGACGGCCGGCTCCAGCGTGAACATCAACCTCGCCTGCCGCGATTCGTCCGCGTCCACAACTTCGATGGGAATCGGGATCCCCTCCGGCTTGGCCTGTGGATCCTTCATCCGGTTCAGGAGGTTTTGCGCCATGGCCTCGCCCACCGCGTCCATATCGGCTACGAGTCGTACGGGTTCCGGCACGAACGGACGGGTGTCGTGAGCGTTGGCGTGACTGACCACGATCAGATCCTCCGGCACACGGATCCCGTTCACCAGGAACGTCGGCGCCATATCCCGATAAAGCATGTCGTCAAGCACCAGCAGGCCGTCCGGCTTCTCGTCGTGGCTCAACCACAACGATCGGAAGGCCGCCGCCCCATCCCCGCGCTCGTGCAGGAGCGGCGCCAGCACCGTCCATTCCGGCCGCGTCAAAAGACCGCGCCGCTTCACTTCACGCTTAAAGAGTTCCAACAAAGGATGCGTCAGGCCCTTGGACTGAACCACGCAGGCCACTTGGCGGCAACCCTGGCGCGCCAAAGCCCGCAGGCCCTTGAATACCAGTTCCCGGTCATCCCAAAACCTCACGCCGTCCATCGTGCTTCCGTCGATGTGGGGGATGCTACGGCCCGCCACGGCGGTCTGGCCCAAGTGCGCGTCCATACCCACGGTCACCAGTCCGATGATGCGCCCCGCCTCCAAGTCGTGCCAGAACTCCCATGAGGTGATGCGCTCGGGGGCCGCTGTCCCGAAGGGTGACGTATGGCCGATATACACCCGCGTCTGCAGGCCCGCCGCCGCCAGGTGGCGCCGCACGGCCTGCATCATGATCAGAAACGCAGGCGAAGCCGCGGGATGAGAGACGTCCAATTCCGTCACGACCGCCACGAACCGCTCCGGCGTCCGCCCGGTCACGTACGTGCCGCTGCCGAACCGCCGTTCGAGCAGCCCTTCCTCCACCAGCAGCGCCACCGCCTCACGGGCCGAAACCGTGCTGGTAAGAAACGTCCGGGCGAGTTCGTTCTGTGAGGGAAACCGGTCGCCGGCCTTGTAGGTGCCGTTTTCCAACTGGGCTCGCAAGGTCGCGGCAATGCGCTTGGGCAGCGCCACACTCGTCTTTGCCGTGTGCCGGAACGCCCGGCGATGCCCCGCAGTCGATCTGTTCTCAAGCATCATGCGCCCAGGATAACCTACTAGTCAGGTTTGAGTCAAGGATTCTGCAAGTCTTTTGGGTGGGCAATCCTGCTTCTCCATAGGGCACAAACAGAAGCACGGCGCGGCAGTTCAGACAGTGCGTCGTCCGGAAAGAACGATCTGAAGGCGACTCCGGCCGATGACGACGTCGGCGGGTTCCAGTTCGACAAACGCTTGCCGGATGGCTTCCGCTGTTACGGCCCCGATATGGATCATCTGGCGCACAAAATCCACGTCTTTGGGCCGGCCCGCCAGCAGTTTGCTGATCGCCAAGTCCACAGGAGCCAGGCACAAGCCCGTTGTGCCGCCCGTGTTCTCGTTCTCCACGCGGATGAGGCGCCCTCGCCAACCTGACGGCAACGTGGCTGTTTCGGGACCCACGCCATGCGCGTAGTAGCCGAACGTCTGGTGGAACGGCGAAAGCTCGCCAATACAGCCGTCGATGAGATCGGCTTTATCGGGTTCGTCAGGGGGGTAAAGATCCGCCTCCATGGAAGTCAGAAGGTCAGAAGGCGCATCCGGGCATGCCCCCAAAAGGGCCTGACTCCCAATGACTACAACTTCACGGCAGCCTGAAATGCTCCCGCTGGCCCGTACGATATGCTCAAGCTGCTTTCGGTTCATGTTGAAAACGGCGGTAGATATCCCATCGCTGCCTGTTCGATAGAATGCCGCAGAAGGGACTGCTCTGCCGCAATCGCCGGCCTTCCGGCCCTTCATCCATGAGAACGGCACGAAGGGTCGGCCAATCCCCGGAAAGGAGAACCTGCCACTCCTGAAGCACAGGCGACGGGTGGCCGGCGAGCCAGCGGGCGCACGTGGCTCGTGCCGTCAAGAGCCCTTTGCGATCGGGATCCGCGTCAATGGTCGCGATGACGGCTCGTGCGAGCGCGAGACTGCGCCGGTCAATATCATCGTGACTCTTCATGCGGGAACACTACCAAAGAGCAGCCGTAAGCACCAACGCTAGAACTCATCGGGAATAGAGAGGTCGCCAATACCGAGAGGGGTGGTCAGGCCCAAATGCTGGACATTCGACCGGTCGCAGTTATCATCGTCCGCTTCACGAATTCAAGATGAACAAGGAATCAGGCGCATGACGACACACGTATTCGGCGACGATCGGCTGAAGGCAACCCTACATCGGGAAAAGGACCACTTCGACTTTGAACTCGCCGACGTGGCCAGCGGGCGGGTCTGGGGACGGTCGCCCTTGCTTGTGCTGGAGATCTACGCCAAGGCGGAATTCCGCGTCGAGCGGGTCAGGACCTACGCCATCAACCAGGTGGAAGCCGCCCCGGACAGTGTCCATGTCTCCATCGGCGATGACGCCCGGCAGATTCGAGTGGGCCTGTGGCTGAAAATCCGAAACGGCGAGTTATCCGTCACCATGCCCATGGCGGAGGTCTACGAGGACAAATCGGCCACCCATCGCCTCTTCTCGATCGTGTTGCTGCCCGGCCTCATGAAGGCCGACCACGGCGGGGCCCTGCTGATGCCGCTCAATTCCGGCATGCTATGCAACCCCGCCGGCAAACCGAAACTGGCCGATCGTTTCATGATCTACGGCGAACAAGCCCGGTGGGAACTCCTCCCCACCCTGCCGGTCGCCGCGGTCCAGACTCCGACCGGCGGCCTCTTCGCATTGGCGCGCCGCGGGGCGGAAGAAACTGAATGCCACGTCGCCACGGACGGAAACGGAACCGGGGAAATAGGCTTCGGTCTCTCGCTGCGCCAGTTCTGGCCGGACCCGGTCGAGTTTGCCACGCGCGAGATTGTCTATTGCCCTATACCGCGGACCGCCGACCTCGTCCATTTCGCGGCCAAGCGCCTGCGCCGCCACGTGATGGAAGACTTGGGAAAGCGAACGGTCAAACAGCGCGCGGAGGAGTCGCCCGAGGTGAGATCGCTCCTGCAGTCCTACATCATGAAGCTGTTCTACGCGGTGGAGAACAGGGGCATCATGATGCAAGGCCAGGCCAAGGGCGATCCGATCACATTCAAGTTCTACATGAGTTTTGCCGAGGCGGCCGCCAACCTGCGGCGACTTCACGCCGCCGGGATTGACAAGATCCACACGCAGAGCGTCGGATGGAACCCGAGCGGCCACGACGGCCTCTGGCCGACCCGGTTTCCGATCGAGGACCGGCTCGGCGGTGAAGCCGCCTTCCGCGACCTCATCGCGACCGGTCGCCAGCTCGGTTACACCATGAACGTCCACGACAACCAGCTCTGTGCCGTCGCGCGCAGTCCGGATTTCGACCCGGGAAAAGTCTGCCACGACCAATGGGGCCAACCCATGGGCCTGGGCGAATGGGGCGGCGGCGTCACCTATGTGCCCAACGCGCTGGCCCGGAGCGAAGCGGAGATCGAGGGCACGATGCGCGGCCTGCAGGCGCTCGGCCTGAACGGGGCCGGCTATCTTGACGGCATGGGCAACCCCCTCTACCGGGATTATCACCCCGGCCACCGCATGACCCGAACCGGTTACGCCCGCGGCACGAACCGCCTGATCGACATCGCCAAACGCGTCTATGGCGCCGCCGGCACCGAATGCGGATTCATGTACTGCGCGATCCCGGCGGATAGCATGTGCACGATGGGTGACGAGTGGCACATGAAGTCCTGCTGGCCGGACTGGCCGGCAACAATGCTGATGGACAAGCGGGTGCCCTGCTGGGCGCTCGCCCTGCATGACCTGATCATCGTGGAAGGCGTCCACAGCCCCGATTGGCCATCGCTCATGCGCGGCATCCTCTTCGGGCTCCACCCGCGGGACGAGTGGTCCGCGCATCCCGGCTGCATGCCGGTGCTCGACGACGCCCGCATCCGCCGCCTGAAGGCCGTCTATGACCTGTCGATCGTAAAATACGGACACCTCCAGACCGAGGAACTCCTCAAGCACGAGGAGCCCGAACCCGGCGTTCAGACCAGCGCCTTCGCCGACGGAACCGTGGTCATAGCCGACTTCAACAAGCAGGAACTCGTGGTGAACGGTCAGCGTGTCGCGAAACCGGAAGCCCTGTAAGCGGCCCACCCCACTGGACGAAAGGAACTGCGCCATGCTAACGCACGATCCGATATTTGTATTGCCGGCGAATGTGGAAGCACGCTGGATCAATCCCGAGAATGTCACCGGTGCCAAGGGTGGCGGCGGCAAGGCCAACGACGGCCGCAAGGGGTCGCCGTGCTACGGCGCGCTCAAGGCGGGCGCCCAGCTCGAGCTGGCCAACTATCGGGGCAGCAGCGGCGTCATCCGGCATCTGTGGACCACGGTCGACAACCGAAGTCCTCAAATGCTGCGCGGCCTGAAGCTGGAGATCTACTGGGATGGCTCGGACCGCCCCGCTGTCAGCGCGCCCTGGGGTGACTTCTTCGGCTTCGGCCTGGGCGCCCTGGCGCCCTTCGAATCCGCGCTCTTCAACAGCCCTGAAGGCCGGAATTTCAACAGCTTCCTGCCCATGCCCTTCCGGTCCGGATTCCGCATCACGGTTACCAACGAAACGGATACCGACCTGGCCATGTTCTGGTTCCAGGCCGACTTCACCATCAACGACGATCTGCCGCCGAACGCGCTCTACCTCCACGCCTGCTATCGCCGCGAGAACCCGACGACACTGCGCCAGGACTACGAGTTCCTGCCGCGGATCCATGGCCGCGGGCGCTACCTCGGCGTCAATTTTGGCGTGATCGCCAACACCAAGGTCTACTTCAAGTCCTGGTGGGGCGAAGGGGAAGTGAAGCTCTACATCGATGGCGACCGACAGTACCCGACCCTGTGCGGCACCGGCACGGAGGACTATATCCTGACGTCATGGGGGCAGGGCCGGTATTCCCAGGCCTACTCGGGTTGCCCCCTGGCCGATCTCGAGAAGCAGCGCTTCTGCTTTTACAGGTACCACCTGCCGGACCCTGTCTATTTCCGCCAGGACCTGCGCGCCACGATCCATCAGATCGGCTGCTGGGACCCCGTGAGCAGGAAGGACATGCACTTTTCAGGAAACGCGTATCTGGCGACTGGCCCGGGAGCCAAGACGCTCGACCTCTCGCCCGCGGGCAGTACCAGTGACTACGGCTTGTTTGAACGCGCCGACGATTGGTCCAGTTGCGCCTACTTCTACCTGGACAGCCCGACCAACGAACTGCCGCCGCTGGACCCGGTGGCCAAACGGACTGAAGGACTGTAAACGCGGCCGACCGCCCCGGGGGGGCCGCCTTCAGGCGACGCCCGAAACGGCCACGGCCGCGGCCTTGATCTTCGCGATCAGCGCTGCCGTGTCCGCCTCCGAGCGGTCCGGGTGATTGCCAATCATCACGGTCCTGTTCAGGATGTCGAGCGACCGCTTGCACATGTCCTTCGAGTAGCGCTTCCGGCAGGCGCGATTCTCCCTGAAGTTGAACGGGTTCATCGCCGGGTGCGGCCCGCCTTCGTGGCTGTAGAACTGGTCCCACTCGGTGTAGGTGTGCCGGCCGGTGTTCCCGCAGATGCCGCAGCCAACAAGCTTCGCGAACGCCTGTGCCTGCCCGACCGTCGGCAGCGTAAACATGACATGCGAGCCGCATTCCCAGTCCAGCGAGTTGGCGCGCGCCGGCACCAGTCCTGTCCGGGCGGTCGCGCGCAGGATGCGCTTCTTCTGCTTGCGCATGGCGCGGATCATGCCCGGCAAACGGTCGAGCTGCGCATTGAGCATCGCGCCCTCGAGCTCCGAGGCGCGGGACCCGCTGGCGATGAACGGGACCGTGTCGCCGCCGCGCCCCGTCCAGTAGAAACCGCAGCAATCGATCATGCAGCGGGCGCGCTGGCTGACGAGGGGGTCGTTTGTCACGACAGCGCCGCCTTCACCGCAGGTCATATTCTTGAAATAGTTGAAACTGAACGCGCCTGCGTGGCCGATCGAGCCGCACGCGCGGCCCTCGTAGAACCCGCCGACGGCCTGGCAGGCGTCCTCGATCACCAGCAGCTTCCGCTTGCGGGCAATTTTCATCAGGCGGCCCATGTCACAGTCCTGCCCCCACATGTGCACGGGGATGACGGCGCGTGTGCGCGGTCCCGCGAGGTCGTCGACCGAGTCGGGATCGATCGTAATCGTATCGTCGATCTCGGCCACGACCGGGATCGCGCCGGCCGCCAGCACCGCCACGGCCGAGGCCATATACGTGTGGGCAGGCACGATGACTTCATCTCCCGGGCCGATCCGCAGCGCCGAGATGGCCGCGGTCAGCGCGGATGTGCCGCTGGAGCACAGGTGGGCGAACTGGACATCCAGGTACTTCGCCCAGCGTTTTTCAAACGTCGAGCACCGGTCGCCGATGTCGTAACGAAAGAGCTTCTTGCTGCGGATCACGTCAGTGACGGCATCGATCTCGGGCTGGCCTATCTGGTACATGGTCGGAACTCCTAAGGGTCGTGCGAGTATGACCGATCTTACCCCCCCGACAAGCCCAAAACGGCCGTTAGAGCCGGCGGTCCTCCGCCGGCAGACCCCGCGCCTTCCGCTACCGGCCGGGACGGCCGGCTCCATGTCTTTCCCAGTGCCCGTCTCGTTCTGGAGCCGGCGGTCTCCGCCGGTGGACCCTCGGCCACGCCGGTCGCTACCGGCCAGGGATGGCCGGCTCCATTTCTTTCCCGGTGCCTGTCTCGTTCTGGAGCCGGCGGTCTCCGCCGGTGGACCCTCAGCCACGCCGGTCGCTACGCCTCCAACGCGCTCAAACCCACCCTATCTGGTTCACTTGCCCGCGAAATGGCCATGCCCGCCAATTGTTTGCGAGACCCTTCCGCACAGGATTCTCCTGCACATACGCCAGCTTCTCCTCATAGTGCGCCAGATCCCGCATCTGTGTGTCCCAACAATCTTCCTGGAACTTGCCCTGCAGCGCCTCGTCGAATTTCCCTGCCACCCGCTTCCAGTACCCAACCCAACGTCTAACGGCGTAGCCTTCTTCTCTCCCAGGACTGCAAAACAGATGAACATGGTCGGGCATGATGACGTACTCGCCGGTCCGCCACAGATCAGCCTGTCGCCACGCTGCAACCAGAGCGCGTTGCGCATTCTCATTCGCCAGCACAGGCGCCCGGCCGGCTACGCAGACCGTCACGTGAAGAACAACGGGCTCGTTGTGCCGCCTGACCGGCGCGAAGTGCGGAAGGTGCCGGTGGAAAGCCACATTCGTGCAGTCATTCATCAACAGTCGTCTCCTGTCGCTACCGGCCGGGACGGCCGGCTCCATGTCCATCCATGCGTCCATCGCTCCCTGGAGCCGGCGGTCTCCGCCGGTAGACCCCTGGGCCAAGCCTTTCGCTACCGGCCGGGACGGCCGGCTCCATCCCTCTCCCAGTGCCTGTCCCGTTCTGGAGCCGGCGGTCTCCGCCGGTAGACCCCTGGGCCACGCCCGTCGCGCCTACGGCCGCTTCAATCGCGCGGGGCCGCCAGGTAGGCCTGGGTGACCGGGCAGGCCGCGATGCACAGGCCGCAAATCGCGAAGTTCGTGCCGCGTTTCGCGTTGATGGCCTTCATGCCCGTCATACAGGCCAGGGGATCCCAAAATTCCTCGCGGGCCATGCCCTGGCGCCAGGACCTGCCGCTGCAGGCGTGTCCCGGGCAGATGTCCACACAAACCGTGCAGGTGCCGCACCGCGACTCGGTGATGGGCGTGCCGCAATCGAGCGGCGCGTCGGTCAGCACCGTCGCAAAGCGCAACGCCGACCCGAACTCCGGGGTTACGAGCAGATCGCATTTACCGATCCAGCCCAAGCCCGCCAGCGTCGCCGCCATTTTGTGCGAAAATGGCGCCTGGAGCGATTTCCAGTCGATGTCGCCCGAGCCCGGTCTGGCCTCGGCGCGCCATCCGCGCGCCTGCAGCCACGCCGCGGTTTCGAGCCCCATCGTCGCCAGGCGCGCGTTGAACGCGTTATACACGGCCAGGTACTCGGCGGTGGGACCTTGTTTGATCCCCGCGATCACATCGGGCGCAATGGCCAGGCCGAACGAAACGGCACGCGGGAACCCGCGCCGGAGCGGCTCGGGGACAGCCGCAAGGTCGGCAAACCCGATCAAACTCGCGCCCTGCTCCAGCAATCGTTCTTCCAATTCGTTCATCATCGGTCTCCCGGCGGAAGGCTCACAGCCTGCCGAATTTCGCGGCAGCCGTGCGAGTCGAAAAACGGTCCTGTGACCGCATCGCGCCAGACACGGCGCGGCGAGGACGCCGTCGCCCTACCAAGAGGACACACGCCCGCCTCAACAACCCGCCAGCAGCAGTTCCATGTAAACGACGTCGAGCCAACGGTCGAACTTGTACCCGATCTGGCTGAAGCGCCCGACTTCCACAAAACCGGATCGGGCGTGCAGGGCGATGCTTGCTGCCTGGCTTGCGTCGATGCTGGCGATGATCGCATGATGCCCGAGCGTTCGCGCGCGTTCGATCAGGTCGCGTAATAGCGCCGAGCCGATGCCATGTCCCCGGTGCGCTTCGGCCACATACACGGAGTCCTCGACGGTGTGACGATAGGCGCTGCGAACGTGGTAGGCCGATAGCGCCCCCCACCCCACGATCTCTCCATCGCTCTCGGCGACAGTCACCGGATACGCCGGTCCGTGCCGCTGGAACCACTCGCGCCGCCCTTCAATCGTCTCCGGCGTCTCCTGATAGGTGCACGTCGAGTGCGTCACATAATGGTTATAGATCGCGTTGATCGCGCCCAGGTCGTCTTCACGCGCCTCACGCAGGTTCATCGCAAATCCTCCCGGCAGCCCGTTGAAGGGCGAGCGTCCTCGCGAGCCGGAAATCGTCCGGCAATCTTTGGCAGCGTTCTGCCAAGCCCGCTCGCAGACACCCGCGCATCAAGGCATATTCCGCCCGGTCGGGTCAAGGCGTGAGCGCCCCGGCGAGTCTGCGCCCTGCCTGCCGCACGTCCAAGGGTGGTATGCCCATCGCCAAGGCAGGCGAACCAGCCGCGAAGCAGGCCAAGCCCTCCGGTGTGCATTCGACCTTGGGGTCGGCCAGAACGGTCTGCTCATGGCGGGGCAACAGCGGTACCGGGCCCGCGTTGCGTTCAAGACTCGGCAACCGGTCACTAAACTCCCACCTCACATTGCCCGAGCCGCTCCAGAACACGTTCTGCTTGAGCTCGGCCACGCCCGTGTAAGACGTTATCAGCCGCAAATCTCCCCCTGCCGCCAATACGTTGCGGTCGATCGTGAACCCGTCGCAGTTCATCAGCGACATCGCCAGGTTCCCGGTGTGCATGCAGACGTTGCCGCGGATGACACAGCGGCTGGCCATATGCATGTGGAGCGGCCAAGCCACGCCGACCGCCAGGTTGCCCTCAACCGTGGAGTCCTCGCTCTGTTCGTCGAGGTAGTAGGCATGCACCTGCTCGTCGCGGACGCTGTGCGTGTAATTGCCGCGCACCAAGCAACGCTTGCCGGCGAAGATATAGATGGCGGCGCCGTCGACCAGTTCCTGCATGATGTGGTGGAAGAGGTTATGTTCGACGCACAGGGCTTCACCGCCGGCCGTGATCGCGGAGTACGGCGTGTGATGGATTTCGTTGTGCGCCACACGCCAGTCGTGCCCATGGCAGTTCAGCGCCATCGCACTCGGGTAGGTCATCCCGACGTCATGGATGAGGGTGTCGATGATCTCGCCAGGTCCGCCTTGCACAGCCAACCCGCCGGCGCCCGTGTTTCGGATGACACACCGTGAACACGTAACACCTGCCGCCTTAACCAATCTGGCGCCCCACCCGCCCGTGCCGGATATCACCAGATCCTCGAGCCGGATGTCCGCCAGATGCTCGCCTTGAATGGCCCCCTCGAAGGCATGGGCGCCAAAGCCGCCAGCCTTCATCGGCGTAGTGGTCGCGGCAAACGACAGGCCCTTCAACGTGACGCCGCGCACGGGTTGTTCCGGGGTGCCGACTAGCCTCAGAATCACCGGCCGGGTTGGAGCGATGACGACGGCGCTCGCCAAGTCCTCGCCCGGCAGCGGCCAGTACACCAACCGGCCGGCCGTTCGATCCAGGTACCACTGGCCGGGCTGGGTCAGGCCCTCGCGCGTATTCCACACCACAAAGGTACGGGCCTGTTCCTTCCAGTTGCCAAACGCGCCCGGCGGATGGCCGGCGGGCGTCGCGAAGCGAATAAGGCCGGCCTCATGATCGATGCTCGCCACGCCCACCAACGACTCGTCCCACGAATGATAAATCGTCAATTCCGCATTGGCGGGCTCAAGGGACTTTGGCAGCGTGCCGGGCCCGAACTTCAGGGTCGACAGCTCCTCGGCGGTCGGCTTGCGCTCCCAACCCCCCTTGGTCGTGCTCATCCAGCGCACGGGGAATTCGCTCTCGTGCCGGATGGAGCCGGTTTCCGGAAAACGGGCACGGAGGGCGTAGCGGCCGTTGACCAGCAGGCTGCGGAAATCCCACGTGCGATCCTCGACGCCCGGCAGGGACGCTACCCAAAGCGCGCCTTCGCGCTGCCAGCCCGTTACAAGCCGGCCGCCGTAGAAGACAGGCGTCTCGCCCGCGGCGTCCTCGATCGTCAACCCGCTGTCCGCGGCCGTGAGCGTGCCCTCCACGTCGAAATAATCCCCGCCGTGAACGACGATACGCCGGGCGCGGCCCGCGGGCGCCTGTCGGGCAAGGGCGAGGGCGCGCGCCAGGGTGGCCACCGGGCGGCCACGGGTGCCGCTATCGATGTCGTTTCCGCCCGGCGAAAGGTGGATGGTCTGCTGCATGCCAGGTTTCTCCAATCCGATTCGACGCTCAGCGGACGCCGTAGGTCCACGCCTCGTCATACATCGCAACGATGTTCTCCACGGGCGTGTTGGCCTGCAGGTTGTGACAGGAGGCGAGGATGTAGCCCGTGCCGTCCGCCGCGAGCGTGTCGATGCAGGCCCGCACCTCGGCCCGTACTTCCCCGGGCGTGCCGAACGGCAGGATACGCTGGTTCTCCACAGCCCCGTGAAAACAAACGCGGCCGCCAAAGTCGCGCTTCAACTCGGCACGATCCATCCCGGGGCACGTCCACTGGATCGGGTTGAGAATGTCGATGCCCATCGCCACCAGGTCGGGTAGAAACGGGCGGCACGCGCCGTCGTCATGGTGAAACACCTTGATGCCGAACTCGTGGCACAGGTCGATGAACCGACGGAGATGCGGCTTGTAGAACTCGCGAAATACCTCCAACCCGATCATGGGGCCGCTCTGGCTGCCATAGTCGTCGGTCACCTGCGCGATATCGATCAGGCCCTCGCAGGCCTGGAACATCAGCCGGTGCTGCTCGTAGAAGAAGTCGGCCAACCGTCCGAGGAGGTAGTGTGTGAAGGCGGGGTCGTCCAGCGGATCGATCAACGACTGCTCCAACCCGCGGAGTTGGTTGTGGAAATAAAACGGTGCCATGTAACCACACTGGATGGCGTGATGCTGGTGCGCCGCCTCGGTGGGACCGCGCATGGCGGAATAGTCGAACCAATCGGCCTGCGGCCAGCGGTAGCGGACCAGGTCGTCGATCGTCCTAGCCTCGGCTAGCGGATAGTGCGACTGTTCGGCGTAGGTGCCGAGGCCGTAGTCCATCGGCTTCCGACGGATACCCCAGTAGTCGACGCTCTCGCCGGGCGCGCTCGCCGGCAGCGCGGGCCCGACGTACGGTACCGGTCCCGCTCCCGCGAAGCCATCGATGTGCAGCACCGCACCCAGGTCGACCCCTTCGCCGAAATGGGCGCGCAATCGGGCCCACACCTCGCCCGTCGCCCAGATGTCCGTGGGAATCCGGTCGACGGGCTGACGATTGATCGCGGCCAGCATGCGTTCACGGGCATTCATCAAGATCCTCCTCGCGTTTCGGGTCACCCCTGGTTCACGCAGCGAACCATGGCTTCGTAGTTGGCCAGGGTCCGGGACGACAGTTTCCGCCCGTACGGGCACGCGGACGGCATCAGCACAAACCCGCGGCCGCCCGGCCCCTCCTTGAGGGCTTGGCGCACCTTCTTCTCGAACGCCGGCACGGGCAGGTTCTCGAGGTCGGTCGCCTCGATATTGCCGAACAGAATGAGTTGCCGGCCGTATCGCTCGCGGACATAAGCCAGTTCCACATCGCCTTGCGCCGGCGGTTCGATCGGGTCAAGCCCATCACAGCCCGTGGCGCATATGGAGTCGAGAATATCCTTCAGTCGGCCGTGCGAATGAAGACGGGCGTAGCCGCCGTGCCGGTGGATGAGGTCGACCATCGGCTTCACGTACTCAGTCACGTATTCGGCGAACAGGGCTGGCGGCAAATAGGGCGGTGATGCGTACTCGGGCCCGTAGATGCGCCAGAGCCGTCCGGGCAAGGCCCGCGCCGCGGCTTCGATCCGCGGATAGAGCCAGCGCGCCTCGCGCTGCAGTGCCCGGTGGAATAACTCGCGCTCGGTCAGGGCGATCACCGTGTAAGTGGCCATGTCGAACAATGGCGCCACCGCACACAGCGGATCGCTCGTGTCGAGCATCACAAGGCCGCTGTCCCCGAGCCGCGTCTCCAGGTCGACGATCGGCTGCACGTCGACCTCGCCGGGCGGCGTCGGATCCTCCGGTCGGTCCAACCATGCCTTGAAATCGTCCTCATCTTTCAGGAGATGCTCGGTCGTCCAGACGGTATTGATGTCCGGGGCGCGATGAGTCCGCTGGGTCAGCACGCGCTTGCCCGCCCGCAGGATGAACGTGGTCAGCTCGTTGCCGTCGGCATCGATCGTCCGCTCCGTCTTGCCGGCCAGTTCGGGCATGGGTTTCCAAGCGGCCGCCGCAGCTCCGGGCGCCTTGAAGGGTACGCCCCGCATGACGAGCCGGTCGGTTGTCTCCGCGGCCAGATCCAGCAGGGGCTTCCACGATGGATCGGAATAGACATTGAACGGGTCGCGGGTGCTCGTGCCTTCCAGACCGTTGATCTCATAAAAGTTGAAGGCCGGCCGGTCCACCGGCTCGCCTCGCAAGGTCGCCGTCAATCGTTCGCGTCGGGTCATCATGGGCGTGCAGGCTTTCGGGGCATGGACGACTCAGCCGGCCCGCAGCCAGAGGACCGTCAGAATAAGAACGGTCACGGCGATGCGGTACCACACGAAAATCCTGTAGTCGTGCTTGACGAGATAGCGCAGCAGATAGCGGATGGACAGAAATCCAACGATGGCGGCTGTGACGAATCCGACCGCCAACTCGGGGTAGGTCACGCCCTCCGTAAAATGGCGAATCTTGAGCACGCCGGCGCCGAAGATGATGGGAACGGACATGAGAAAACTGAAACGCGCGGCATCGGACCGTGTGAGTCCGAGCCCCAGGCCGGCCGCGATGGTGCTGCCGCTGCGGGAGATGCCGGGGATCACCGCCAGGGCCTGGCTGATGCCGATCAGCAGCGCCTGCGGCCAGCGGATGCCATCCAGGTTCCGGGTCCGCCGGCCGAAGCGGTCTGCGGCGAGCAGAAGCAGTCCGAACACGCTCAAAGTCCCGGCGATGAGCAGCGGGCTGCGGAAGGCCTTCTCCGCCTGCTCCTCGAACAGCTTGCCGATAATAGCGCCCGGCACACTGGCGACGATGAGCAACCAAGCCAACCGTTGCTGGACGTCGTTTCGAAAATCGCGCGTTGCCGGGAAAAGCGACCGCCAGAAACCCTGGGCCAACGCCCAGATATCCTGGCGGAAAAACGCCAGGACCGCCAGCAGTGTTCCCCAATGGAGCGCGACATCGAACCCGAGGCCCGGGTCCTGCCAGTGGAACAGCCACGGCACGAGCACCAGGTGGGCAGAAGAGGAAATCGGTAAGAACTCTCCCAGACCCTGAACCAGTCCGAGTATGAAGGCATGAAAAACGTCCATCGTAGTCTCCCGTGTTCGGCAACAAACGGAAAGCAGGATGTCAGAAAGGCGGGCCAACTTCAAGGCAAGGCCGCCGCCGCATTTCACTCGCAGTCCCGTTCTCCTCCGGTTACTCTATTTCTCCTGCGCAACAGCGATATGAAGACGATCTTCCCAACGCTTCCCAGGTTCATGCCGCTCGTTCTTCTCTTCGCGGCCGCCATTAGCGCGCCGGCACAAGAAACTCCCGGGCAGCGACTGGAGCTCACCTTCTTCGGGTCGCGCACCTGCGCCGAATGCCAGCAGATTAAGGAAACCGTCCTCAAGCCGTTCGAGGCCCAGTACACCCCGTTCTTCAGCGTGAGCTACCGCGACACCGAAGACACCAACGATTTCCGATTGCTGTCCGCCATGGAGAAGGACTACGCCGTGACCAATCCGTGTCCACAGGAACTGTTCTTTCCCGACACCGTGCTCTGCGGCTATGCCGACATCATCAAACGCGGTCCACAACTCATCGAGTTCTACCTCGCCCACCCGGAGAAATGGCACTCCCCGCACGTGTATACCGCCGGTGCGCTCGACAAAGTGCAGCCAGCCGAAGCGCTGCAGGAACGCGTGAGCAAATTCACGATGCTGGGGCTTTTCGCGGCCGGGTTTCTGGACGGCATCAACCCCTGCGCGATTGCCACGATGATCTTCCTCATCTCGTTCCTGGGCACCCAGCACCGCAAGCGTTCCGAAGTGCTCACCATTGGTTTGACGTTCACGGCCACGGTGTTCGTCACCTACCTGTCACTCGGACTCGGCGCGTTCAAAATCCTGTCCATGATGACGCAGTACTACTGGCTCTCGCTGGCAATCCGCGGCACGGCGGTCACCGCGGCAGTGGTGATTGCGCTCATGAGCATCGGGGACGCCGTAAAGTTCTACCGAACGCACGACACCACGCAGATGACCGTCCAGCTTCCAAAGGGTATCAAGCTGCTCATTCACAGCGTAATCCGCGGCAACATTACCAACCGGCAAATCGTGATCGGCGCGATCATCACGGGCTTCGTGGTGACGCTGCTCGAAGGTGCGTGCACCGCCAAGATCTACCTGCCCACGATCGTGCTCATGACCCGCCAGTTCGGATTCCGGTCGTTGGGGTGGATGCTGCTTTTGTTCTACAATTTCCTGTTCGTCCTTCCCCTGCTGTTCGTCATGATCGCGTCAGCCTATGGACTCAAGTGGACCCGGCTCTCCAAGTTCACGCAGGATCATCTGGTGCTCATGAAGGTTCTGCTCGCGCTCGTCCTGCTGGCGCTCGCCGCATTCATCTCGGTCGGCAAATAGCGGCATGAATAACAGACCGATGAATCGCCTCCCGACACGCTGCCGGCCCCGGCGTGGAAGATGCCTCCGCGCTTCGCTGGCAGCGATCCTGTGCTTCGCTGGCCTGCACGTGGCCCCGGCTGCCTTGCCGGCAAACGGAAACTGGCCGGCCTGGCGCGGCGATGGGTCCGGCATCAGCGCCGACACCAACCTTCCCGTGACCTGGGATGCGACCAATCACGTCGCCTGGCGTGTGCCGCTGCCGGGGGAAGGGAGTTCCTCGCCCATCGCCTGGAACCAACGCGTATTCCTCACGGCCTCCACCGACCACGGTTCAAACCGACTCGTGCTCTGCCTGGACGGCCGCAACGGCCGCGTTCTCTGGCAACGAAGCGTACCCGCCGCGCACATTCCCCAAACCGATCCGAAGGCCGGCTATGCGCCCGCTACGCCGGCGACCGACGGCCAGCGGCTGTACGTCTTCTTCGACTCGCCCGGCCTCATGGCTTTCGACTTGGACGGCGAGCCGCTTTGGACCCTGCCGCTAGGCCCGTTCAAATCGCCCTACAATGTTACCGCCTCGCCTGTCGTGTTCCGCGACCGCGTGATTCAGTGCTGTGACCAATTTGGCCCCGGTTTCATCCTGGCAGCCGACTGTGCGACTGGACAGATACTCTGGAAGACGCCACGCAAGCCAGGCTACGGGTACGGCACACCATTGTTGCTCGAAAGCTCCGGTACGTGGCAGGTGGTTGTCGGCGCCTCCACCGTCCGAGCCTATGACCCCCTGACCGGCGTGGAGCGCTGGTCATGCGCCGGCCTGTCAGAATGCGTGGCGCCGAGCCCCGTGGCCGGTGACGATGGCCTGGTCTACGCCACGTCCGGCCGCAACGGCCCATGCCTGGCGATCGATCCGGGCGGCACCGGCGATGTGACGGAAACGCACGTCCGCATGCAGGTGCCGACCGGTGGTCCGTACGTGCCGTCGCCGCTCTTCCGCTCCGTGCTGATCGTACCGGCCGATGACGGCGTGGTGCGGCTGATCTCGGGCCGGGGCCTAGTGCGGGTCGCCGAACGCCTCCACGCGCATTTCACGGCGTCGCCGGTCCTGGCGGGCACTACCCTTTACTGGACGGCCGAGAACGGCGACACGTTTGTGTTGGACGCCAGCCGGCTGGGCGACGTTGAGCCGTCCCTGCGGACGGTGGCCGTTAATTCGCTTAAAGAGAAGTGTCTTGCCTCCCCGGCCATCGCCGACGGACGGCTCTTTATCCGCACGGACCGGGCGCTGTACGCCCTGGCCGGCGCCGGCAGCGTCCAGTTGGCGACGCTCGCGCGCCCGCTTGCCCGGCTTGACTTTGCCGGGTTGGAGCAGCGTTTCCGCGACCACCCGGCCGCGGATGGCGACGATATTCCCGTGCGCCTGGCCGTTGTGGAGGCGCTTTCCGAGCTCCTGGACGCCCAGGCGGTCGCGTTCCTGAAGACGATCGCGGTAGAGGATCCGCACTGGGACGTTTGCGAGGCGGCGGCCAAGGCCGTGGCGGGCTCCGACACGCCTGCGACCGTGCCCGCGCTGTTGGGACTGGCGGATGACCGGCGGGACTACATAAAAACCATCGCGGCCGGCGGACTGGGCCGGCTGCGCGCGGCGACCGCCGAGCCCGCCTTGCTCGCGGGCGTCACGGACAAGAGCCCGGTCGTGCGGGCCGCGCGCCTGCAGGCCCTGGCGGAGATCGCCCTGGCGCCCGCCGTCGATCCCGCCGCGCCCCTGACCGCCTTGAAGACGGCGCTGGCCGACAAGGACGGAACGGTCCGTCTGGCTGCGGTTCGCGGTCTCGCCGCTCTGGCCGAACGCCCGGGGATTGACCGTCACGACATAGCGGCAGCCTTGAGCTCCTGTGCGTCAGACTCCAATCCGCTGGTCGCCGCTGCCGCGCGGGACGCGCGTGCCGCGCTCTCCGACGCGGGCTCCGCTATGAAACCGCAGCCGAAGTAGCCCTTTTCTTCTCTTGTTTTTCTCTTGCCGACATGAACACCAAGCGGCATCATACCCCCGCCTTTTTTCGACACGGTGGGATACTCAAGTGGTCAACGAGGGCAGACTGTAAATCTGTCGGCTATGCCTTCCAAGGTTCGAATCCTTGTCCCACCACCATCCTTCGCCCGTGTTGCTGCGCAACACGGAGCTACGGCTGGCAGGCCATCTCCGGTCCAACCCAAATTCGCTGCCAACCCGACATGAGCAGTAGCCTCGAAGACGCCATCGCTCAGGCATTGGATAGACCCGCCGCATATGTTCTGCTGGGCTCGGATGGGGAATATCTCTACAAGGGCGCTTGCAGGAATCTGAGGGAACGGCTGAAGGACCATCAAGCCGGACGCGCCTCCCGAACGAAAAATAGACGGCCGCTTCAAGTTGTATCGGCCGAGTACTTCGACGACTACCGCGACGCCCTGCAGCGCGAAACGTGGCTCAAATCCGGCGTCGGCCGCGACTGGATCCGTCAACGGCTGAAAGCTTCATAGGTTCCCGCAGCAGACTGTTCCGCCGCAGGCGGACCCGCCGTGGCGGGAAATCTGTCGGCTATGCCTTCCAAGGTTCGAATCCTTGTCCCACCACCATCTTCCGAACGCCCCGCAATCATTGAGGTTGCGGGGCGTTTTCATTTGATCTCCAAGCACTTACGCAGGATCGGTTCTGACCCAAGTCTGTTGTAAGCCTCGATTCCTGTCAGGGGATGTCAGAACCGTCCACGCCTGTCAGCGGGTTCAATCTACCGTAGGGTTACACCCCATAGATCGGCGCTGACCCATTGCGTAGGCTACCTCTGCCGATGTTGGATAAGGGAGGATCTATGACCGAAGCTGAACGCCTCCGACTGCGGAAAACACTGCGGAAGACACTGAAGTCTGCCCTCGCCATAGAGAAGGTCGCGCACAAAGCCGCCCTCACCGCACACAAAGCCGCTCTCGCCGCACATAGAGCCGCCCTTGCCGCCACCAAGGCCACCAGCAAGGCCGCCCTCGCTGCCAGCAACAAGGCCGCCGCGGCCACCCTCGCAGCCCTCGCAAGCAACAGAGCCGCCAATGCGGCCGTCGCCGCCGTCGCCAACAACAAGGTTGCCAAGGCCGCCAACGCCGCCGACAAAGTGGCCACAGCTGCCCTCGCAATTAACAAGGCCGCCAACGCCGCCCTCGATGCCGTCGTGGACAACGCCTACAAGTCCGAGACAAAGGGGAGACCATGAATAAAGCCGAACGCCTGCAACTGTTGGAGGCGGTGAGAGTCGCCCGTGCTGCCCTTGAAAAAGTCAGCGCTGTCAAAAGGAAGTAGGGGTTGCAGGTTCAAGAGGTGATGGACGTTGTCTCGGTTCGGCGTATGATCTCCCACCGGGATGAGATGCTACCCCGCCAAGCGGCCATCTATCTTCGCAGTCCGGTGCGACTGCCGGCGCCGGCGATCATGGCCGAAGCCGAGAGGCCCGCGTGGAGCGATAAGACAGCTCGCGTGTTGCAGGAAGTAGCGTGGAAGGCCGTAACGCAATTTCCCCTAAGCGGCGTGCGTGAGCAAAGAACGACAGACAAAGGCCGATAGCACGTATTGTGGGGCGCGTTCGCGACGTCAAGGAGACCAACATGCTTCGACCGAACTTTTCCGCACCCCATTCAGCCGCCGTGGCCTTTGTGGCACTGGCGGGACTTCTCTCCTGTGCGTTCGCGGCGGAACCAGCATCCCAACCGCAAACCTTCGACGCCACATTCCTCGCCGAGAAGTGCAAGGCCGCCGGTGCGTTGGTGGCCGACGCCGAAGCCGCCAGCCGGCAGGTCTTCGAGATGACCAACGGCGCCGCGTTTGACTTAGGGTACAGTCCAGCCGTCCAGCCGGGCGTTTACCGCCTGGTCCTTCGCGCGAAGACCACCACCGCCTCTACCGGCACGATGCGGATGTTCAACTCCAGCGGCAACTTCAACCAGAGCAAGCTCTGGCACCAGGAACAGCCGGCGCTGAGTGGCGAGGACTTCCCCGAAGTCAACAAGTGGTATGACGTAACGCGCCTGGCCCGCTTCTACGGTCCGGGCTACTGGGGCGGGCTGATTGGCGGCTGGAATGGACTGCGGATCGAGAGCTTCCGCGTCGTCCGCGTCGAGGAACCGGTTGTGCTGGTGCGGGTGCGGCCGAACAAGTTGCTGTACGCCCCCGGTGAGGCCGGCACGGTCAACGTACAACTCATCAACACCACCGACCAGCCGCAGTCGGTCCGCTTCGTCGTCCGCGTCGCCAGCGGCATGGACGACGTCAAGGCCGGCAAACCGCAGGAAGTCACGCTCCCCGGGGTTACAAAGGAACAACGGCTGGAATTCAAGGATCTGGCCGAACTAAGCCTGCCCCTGCCGCCGCTGGCGGAATACGGCAACGCCGTCACCGTGCAGACGATCCAGGGCGACAAGCTCATCGGCGAGAGCACCGACTACTGCTACTGCACGAAGCGCCCGCTCCAGATAGGCCACTACCAGGGCTGGAGCTTCCCGGACGACTACACGTGCGCCAACGCCCCCGGGCTGATGGAGAAGATGCGGCTGACTTACTTCCCCATCGCCGAGTGTTTCTTCTGGGCGCCGTGCGACAATTCCATGCAGGCCCCGGACACCGACACATGGTGGTCCGGCCAGACGCTCATGCGCCTCAGCAAGAAGCCGCTTCAGGACATGATCGCCGCAGGGCACGCCCAGGGCTTCCGTTTCGTTTCGTACGCCACGCGGTGGGGATTCGGCCAGCGGATGTGGGAGTTCGGCCGGCGGCACCCAGACCAGGTGGAGTGGGACATTCCCTACGGCAACTTCATGCTTAGCTACAGCGTCGGCCACATGGAAATCGAGCAACGCGAAAAGGACGAGGAGCACAAGGACCTCGGCTCCAGCGGCATTCTGACCGCTGCGTGGGGCAACCCCGACGCCGTCGCCAGCCACGTTCGCCAACTTCAGGAAGGCATGAAGATGATGGGCTGGGACGGCTACCGCTACGACAACGGTAGCCCGGTGATTGACGAGGTGCCGGATGTATTCGGCCGACTGCTGCCGCTGGCAGGCTGGACACATGCCAAGTGCATTGCGGCCCTTCGCGCCGGCCCGCGGCAGGTCAAGCCGGACGCGATCTACGGCAACAACACCGGCTGGAACCTCGATCTCGATAGCCAGCCTGACGAAAACGACCCCTACACTCAGCAGTGCCGGGACGACGGCCTCATCATGCAGGAGGGTGAGAGCAATGGCGGGTTCGGCCACAGAAAGTTTGCCGAGGAGGCCAATCGCTACTTCCGCGCGGGGTACAACGCCATCCGTTTCTGCGGAAACCAGTACAACATCATCAACCCCACGCTCAGCGGAGCGGATCACTATTACCAGATCGCCCTGACGCTGGCCGGGGCGTGCCACATCTGCTACGGCGTCAAGGAGGACATGCGGCCGCTGATGCAGCTTGCCTGCCGGCACTGCGACCTGCTCTACGGCGGCGGGCTGCACTTTGTGCTGGACCCCAAAGGCACGGCGGAGGTGACCGCTCCGCCTCAGGTCCTCTGGCACGACTACGTTCGCTATCGCGAGCTATCGCCCACCCGGCGGGTTTACCTGGTGCACATAATCAATCCGCCGCAGGGCGAGAAACTCGGCGAGAGCAAGGGCGTGGTCCCGAAGCCCATCGTCGGCATCGGCACGGCCTGGACGCTCCCGATCGGCTGGAAGGCAACCCGGGCGTACCACATCACGCCTGACGGCGGCTACCGCTGCCAGCCGTTGGAACTCAAGCAGGATGGCACTACGGTGCAGGTGACGCTGCCGCAACTCCGCCGCTGGTCGATCGTGGCCTTGGCCGCGACCGGCCCGACTCTGCAGACCGAAAGGCCGACGGCATCAACGCGACCCGCCCGGACGGGCGACGCCAGCAGGGCCCTCTCCAGCGCCCTCACGGTCGCTCTGGTGCAGAACGGGCCGACAGACGCCGTCAGCCAGACCGTGCATTACCTGCCGGGCGAGCCGTTCGTGCTGAAGTTCCATGCCTTCAAGGCCGCCGGCACGGTCGTCGATGACCCGCAGGGCATCGACGGAAAAGCGCTCCGGATCGGCGCGGCAGGACTCAACAACAACGTGGGCTATTCTCCCGGCGGGATTGTCGGCCCCGGCCGGTACCAGCTCACGCTGCGGGCCAAGACCCTCACGGCACCTCCGCCTAGCGCGGAACTCACTGGCTTCGTCTCCAGCGCCAACAACAATGCCACGCCGGATGCGAAGCTGCTCCGGTCGGACTTCGTGTTCAAAGCCGCCCAGTTCCCGGAGGTCGGCAAATGGTGCGAACTCAGCACAGAAGTAAGCTACTCGTGGCCCAACTACTGGGGCGGTTTCGACAGGGGCTGGGACGGACTGGTGCTCGATCGCCTGAGCAGCGCCTGGATCGGCCCCGCCGGAAAAGAAACCCTCGTCCGAACGCTGGACAACACCTGGCCGGCGGACCTCGAACTGAAGGCCCACGACGGAGTCCGCGTGTGGTACGGCGCAGGACTCTACTACCGTTTCTACCGCGTCGAGGAGGCGTTGGCGGCGATGAACGCCAGGGTGGATATAGCGAAGGTGACGTGTTTCCGTGGCCCGGTGTTCTTCGAAAAGCCAGAGTTTCCGAAAACGCCGGCTGACCTGGCTGCCTACGACCTGGTGGTCCTGGCCGACACCGAGGCGCGCACGTTGCGGCCCAACATGCGCCAGTGGCTCGCGGCCTTCGTGCAGCGTGGCGGCCGGTTGCTCTTGCTCGGCGGACCGTACGCATTCGGCCGCGGCGGCTGGGCGGACGACGAACTCACGGCCGACCTGCTGCCCGTGACGCTCCACCGCAACGACCTGGACTTCGCGGGCAAGATGAAGCCCGTGAAACTCGTCCCGACCGGCAAGCCGGCTGCGGGCCTGGACTACAGGGCCGAGCCTCTGGTGGTCTGGCAGCACAACGCGGAGGCCAAACCAGGCGTGACCGTCGTTGCCACGGCCGGCGGCAAGCCGGCCATCGCTTACGGCGACTGCGGCAAGGGCAAGGTGGCTGTGGTATTGGTCGCCCCGCTCGGTGAGGTGCCCCCCGGCGCCACCGCGTTCTGGGACTGGAGCGACTGGCCCAGTTTGATGCAGGGCCTTGTCCGGACGCTCTTGGCCAACAAGACCCCATAGCAGTCCGGAGAGTTGCTCGAGCGGGCTACGCCAACTCGCCGGAATGCGACCTGCCATGCAGAACGGCAAAACGAAACAGGCGGCTAGAAGTGGTACGCCAGGCCGGCGCTGTACTCGATATCCTTCGTGGCGAAGTCGCCGAGCGAACTCCAATCCTTGAACGGATAGATGGCATATATGTCGATGGACAGCTTGGCCGGCAGATCGAAGCTGAGGCCCAACAAGAACTGCCAGTAGATGTCCATCCATTTGCTGTCGTCGCCCTGCTCGTAAGTGGAAAGCACCCCGAGGCCGCCCCGGAAGACCCGGTCCTTGAAGATCAGGTTCAGCACCGGCGATGCGGCGTAGTCGACCGCATCGTTGTCCTTGAACTTCGGACAGATGTCCGCCCCGAGTTGGATCAGGGCTTCCTCGGAATGCACTTCCCACGCAGCCATGTATGACAGGTCGCCGTCGCTGTAGGGATACTCGGTAAACTTTTCCTGATCCCGGTGCACCCGCACGCTCAGGCTTATCGCCTGACTGTCGGCCTGCGCCACGACCGCCAACAACGCCACGACCACCATCCCGACCGCTATCGTCTTCCGCATGCTCATGCTCTGGGCTCCTTATGCTCTTCGCGTTGAGTTCCCGTTCACCACCGCACCCGTCGCCGACCTCGTCACATGTGCGCGACCACGGCCTGGCCGAACTCGCCGCACTTGATCTCCTTCGCGCCTTCCATCAGGCGCGCGAAATCATACGTCACCGTCCGGGCCCCGATCGCGCCGTCCATCCCCTTGAGGATCAAGTCCGCCGCCTCGGTCCACCCCAGGTAACGGAACATCATTTCGCCCGACAAGATGACCGAGCCCGGGTTCACGCGGTCCTGGTTGGCATACTTCGGCGCGGTGCCGTGGGTCGCCTCGAAAATCGCGTGCCCCGAAACGTAGTTGATATTGCCGCCCGGCGCAATGCCGATGCCGCCGACCTGCGCGGCCAGCGCGTCGCTCAGGTAGTCGCCGTTGAGATTCAACGTGGCGATCACGTCGAACTCCTTCGGCCGGGTCAGCGTTTGCTGGAAACAGATATCGGCGATCACATCCCGGATCACCAGGCCGTTCGGCAGCTTACACCACGGTCCGCCATCGATTTCCACGGCTCCGAACTCGCGCTTGGCCAGGTCGTAGGCCCACTTCATGAAGGCGCCCTCGGTGAACTTCATGATATTGCCCTTGTGGACGATCACGACCGACTTGCGGCCGTTGTCGAGCGCGTAGCGCAGGGCCGCCCGCATCAACCGCTCCGTGCCCTCGCGCGAGACTGGCTTGACGCTGATGCCGCAGGTCTCCGGGAAGCGAATCTTGGCGTATTCCTTCGGGAAATGCTGTTTCAGCAGATCCAGGAACTGCCGGTTGGCGGCCGTACCTGCCTCGAACTCAAGGCCGGTATAGATATCCTCGGTATTCTCCCGGAAGATCACCATGTCGACGTCCTGCGGCGCCTTGACGGGCGACGGCACGCCCTGGAACCACCGCACAGGGCGCAAACACACGTACAGGTCGAGCAGTTTGCGCAGCGCAACGTTGAGACTGCGAATGCCGCCGCCCACGGGCGTGGTCAGCGGCCCCTTGATCCCGACCAGAAATTCCCTGAACGCCTCGACCGACTCGTCCAGCAGCCAGGTCTGGTGCAGGTTGAAACACTTCTCGCCGGCAAAGACTTCCATCCAGGCGATCTTGCGCTTGCCGCCATAGGCCTTGTGCACGGCCGCGTCAAACACCTTGACCGACGCCCGCCAGATGTCCGGCCCCGTGCCATCGCCCTCAATAAAAGGCAGAATCGGCCGGTCCGGCACCTTGAGCCGGCCATCCGCGCCCATCGTGATCGCCTGCCCGTCTTTCGGAACCACAAGTTTCTGATATGTCGTCATCGTTCGTCTGTCCTATCTCAGTAGGGCGACGGCTGCTTGCCCGCCTCTGTCACCGGCGGGGCCGGAGGCCCACGCCCTACCAGTCCTTCGGTCCTCTGGGTAGGGCGACGGCGTCCTCGCCGCGCCTTCCCTCACCGGGCCTGTTTCGTGTAATTCAACAACCCGCCTGCAAGCAGGATGGCCCGCTGGCGCTCCGTGAACTCCGCCTTCAGGGGAATGTCCGTGCCCCGCGTGACGTTCCGTAGCACCAACCGGGTCTGTCCCGCCTCGACAGTCTCCCGCAACCCCGCGATCTGCAGCGTGTCGCCCTGCGCCACCGCCTCGTAGTCGGCCGCATGCTCGAACAACAGCGGAAGAATGCCGAAGTTGATCAGGTTCGCCTGATGGATGCGCTCGATGGACTTGGCCACCACGGCCTTCACGCCCAGGTACATCGGGCACAACGCCGCGTGCTCGCGGCTCGAACCCTGTCCGTAACTGTCGCCGGCGATAATCACATTGTGCTGTCCCGCGTCGCGCGCAGCCGCCGCCCGCTTGGCGAAACCGGCATCCGTATTCTCGAACACGTAGTTGGAATAGGCCGGCACATTCGAGCGATACTTGAGGCGCGCCCCGGCGGGCATGATGTGATCGGTCGTGATCTTGTCGCCCACCTTGATCGCCGCCACACCTCCCAAGGCCGCGGGCAACGGTACGTTCCGCGGCGGGTCGCCGATGTTCGGACCGCGCACAATCTTAACCGCCGACCCGTCCGCCGCCGGCCGAAGCAGCAGGGCGTCGTCCAGGTCGAACGTCTTGGGCGATTTCACCCGCGGGTACGGAATGTCCGTCCCCGCCAGCGGATTGACAATCCGGCCGTAGATGGCCGCGAGCGCCGCGATCGGCGGGCTGACCAGGAAGACCTTGGCCGACTTAGTCCCGGTGCGGCCCTCGAAGTTTCGATTGTTGGTCCGCAGCGACACCGCGTCGGTTGCCGGCGACTGCGAATTACCGATGCAGAACCCGCAGGCATTCTCGAGCAGGCGCGCGCCGGCGGCCAGCAACGGCGTCACGCTGCCATCCTCCGAGAGCATCTTCAGCACCTGCCTCGATCCTGGCGATATGCCCAGGCTCACGTCCGGATGGACCTTGTGCCCGGCCAGGATCTTCGCCACGGTCTTGAGATCGACAAAGGACGAGTTCGTGCAGGAACCGATCATCACTTGCTCGACTTTGGTGCCCGCGAGTGAAGCGATGGTGACGATGTTGTCCGGCGAATGCGGCGCGGCCGCCAGGGGCTCAATCTCGGACAGGTTGATGTCGACCGTCTTCTCGTAGAGGGCATCCGGATCGGCCTTCAACTCGCGCCAGTCCTGGCCGCGCCCCTGCGCCTCCATGAACGCGCGGGTCACGTCATCGCTCGGGAAGACCGACGTGGTCACGCCGCACTCGGCGCCCATATTCGTGATCGTGGCGCGCTCGGGCACGGTGAGCGATTTGAGGGCGGGCCCGGCGTACTCAAAGATGCTGCCGACATTTCCCTTTGTTGTGAAAACCTGGAGGACCTTGAGGATCACGTCCTTGGCAGTCACCCACGGCCGGAGTTTTCCCTTGAGGTTGATCCGGACGACCCGGGGCGCGGTCAGGTAGAACGCGCCGCCACCCATGGCCACGGCCACGTCGATCCCGCCCGCGCCGATGGCGATCATGCCGATGCCGCCGCCCGTGGGCGTATGCGAATCCGCGCCCAGCAGCGTTTTGCCCGGCACGCCAAACCGTTCGAGGTGTAGTTGGTGACAGATCCCGTTGCCGGGCTTGGAATAGACGATCCCGTAACGCGCCGCCACGGTCTGCAAATAGTGGTGGTCATCGGCATTCTCAAAGCCCACCTGGATCGTGTTGTGATCCACGTAGCTGACGGCCAGCTCATTCCGCACGCGGTCCAGGCCCATGGCCTCGAACTGCAAGTAAGCCATCGTCCCGGTGGCATCCTGAGTGAGCGTCTGGTCGATGCGGATGGCGATCTCCCGGCCCGGCGTCAACTCGCCCGTGACCAAGTGATCTTTCAATATCTTCTGCGTGACATTCAGTCCCATGGCAGTACTCCCGGGGCCGGAAGGACTCGCCCCGCCGACGCCCAAATCAGGGGTCCGACAGTAGCACCCCCCCGGCGCGAGCCGCAATCCCAAAGCCGGAAGATGGGGGATTTCTCGTTATGACTCCCGTCACCTGCCGCCTTGCGCGGCAGGGACGGATGACTGGCTGGAAAAGCCGGCTTTTCCAGCCAGTCGGGTTCACCGGCGACGCAAGGTCGCCGGGGTCCAAAGCCTGATTGCCTGCGTCACGCGCCCACGAACAGCGGCCGGATGTGCTTCTCGAGCAGGTTCGCGGTCACCAGGCCGCCGATGGTCACCCGATTGGCGTCCAGCGCCTGCAGGTACCGGGTCCCCTTCTCTGCCGCCACCTTGTAGCCCACGTGCATCAACTGCCGCAGATGGGGGTTGAACGCCGGGTTGGCGGGATCGTGGCGGAGGGCGGCCGCGTATTGTGTCCCGCTCCACGCCTGCACGACGGCTGGCGGCGGCAGCCTGGCCCGGTCGATATCAATGACGGTTGCGTACGGCTTGCACATCTCGTCATACCGGGCCAGGGCCTCAACGTAGATCTCCTTGGCCAGGGCCAGACCCTCGCCGCCGGCCAGGGCCAGACCGGCCGCTTCTTCCAGCCACGTGGTGCCGGCCGTCTTGAGATGCAGGCCAGCCCGACGCGCGTGCAGCAACCGGCGCATCGGGGCATAGAGCGAGAACTTGTCGCTGCCCGAATGTACGCTCAGCTTGAGCCCGGACGGCAGCGCGAAGGTCTGAACGGCGTAGGCGATCGCGGCCAGGTCGTCGCCGAACTCGCGCTCGAAACGGCTGACATCACCCACATAGTCGACGCCCTTGTTGAACCGACCCGTGAACTTGGGGGCAATCGTCTGGACCGGCACGCCCTCGGCCGCCAGTGCCGCCAGGATGAAGAACAGTTCGCCGGGCGTCTGGGGCTCGGCCGACTCGTCCATCGAGACCTCGGTCACGAAAGTGCCCGGGCCCTTGACGCTCGCGATACGCCGGTAGGTGGCGGCCGCCTGCCGCACGGCCACCAGGTTCCTGCGCCCGATCTCCGCCAGCGACGAATCCGTCACGTCCAAGGCCAGCGAGGCGCCGGGAATGGCGAGTCGGCCCACAAAACGCCGGTTAGCCTTGACGAAATCGGCCAGGTCGGACTCCGCCGGGGCTTCGCCGATGAAATCCGCCACGTCGAGCGTAAAAAAATCGCTCGATGCCATGAAGCCATCCACTGTCTTCAGGTTGATGTGGTCGGCGTCAACGCGGTACGGGCCGGTCCAACCGGCCGCCCTGACCGCCGCATCGGCAGCCGCGCGGGTATCGGCCGGCGTGGTGCCGACAATCGTATGCTCGCGGTTGGACTTGTTCCAGACGGGCGTCAAATCCGCGCCAAGGCGGCCCGCCGCCATCACGGCGTCAAGCTGGGCCGCGCCCTCCCGACCGAAGCGATCTCCCATCCCGAGCGAAAAACGTCCCAGTTCCATGTCGTCCTCCCGCACCATCAAGTGACCCGGTGAAGCCGCCGTCTGTAGCAGAAATCGCCGGGAGGCGCCAGCGTGCGGGTTGACAGGGATTTCCAATCGTGCAACTATGCAATTCCGAAGTCCTGAGAAAGGAATCCCTATGGCTGTCCTCATCGGAATGTCCAGCACCGTAAAGGGGCAGAAATTCGAACTCAATCGCGAGGAAGTGTTCATCGGGCGCAATGCCCAGAACACGATCAGCGTCGAGGACTCGGCGGTGTCCGGACGTCACTGCAGCATCACGCGGGACGGCCAGAAATACACCCTCGTCGACCTGGGCTCGACCAACGGAACCCGACTGAACGGCGCGGCGGTCACCAAATCGATCCTGCGCCCCAAGGACATCGTGCAGATTGGCGCCGTGGAACTGATGTTCGACGGAGCCGAAGTGGACACGGGTGAGGTGCCCCCGGTCGGCGGCGGCAGCGCAAGCGTTGAAGCGCTCTCCGAGCCGGTCGAGGTGCCCGAGACCTTCAAAACCGCCTCGCCGTTCGGATCCCGCAAGGACAGCCGCAAGCCGTGGGTCATCGTGACCGCGATTCTCGGGTTCCTGGTGATAGCGGGGCTCGTGTTCTTCGTCGTCAAAGTGCTGCTTTAAGTGGCCGGGCATGTCCCGCCGCATCCAGTGCCGCCTGCCCGCGGGCTACACGCTGATCGAACTGATGATCGCGATCGCGGTCTCCACGCTCGTCGTCGCGGTGGCTCTCGCCCTTTACCTGACCATCACCGCCTCCCTGCGCCGCCAGGTGGACTCGCGCCGCGAGGAGGCGCTGCAGGCCCTCGATGTGGTGCGCCGCGACATTGCCTGCTCCCTGCCCACGGCCCTAACCTCGACGCCGGCCTTCGCGCTCGAAGTGGCGAGCGATGCATTCCAGGCGTCGTCGAACGCCGATCTCACGCTAACCACGGCCACACTCGACAGCCCCGGGGCCCCGCTCGCGCAGATGCAGGTGTGGCGCGTGCGCTACCGGCTGATGCCGACGCCTCCGCCCGAGGGCGAGGTATCGCTCCTGCGCGAAGCCGTCCGCCTCGACGCGCCGTCCGCGGGAACCGCCAGCCCCACCAGCACCCTCTTCCGCGGCGCGGCGTCTTTCGCGGTCAACGTACTGGCCGGAATAACCTGGGCTAACCGTTGGCAGCCGACCGCCCGCGAGCCTGTCCCCGGCGCCGTCAACATCCAGCTCGGTTGGCGCGGGGCGTGGACTACGGAGACGGCCGAGGCCTGGACCGTCGTTCCTTCCGCCCTGGTGCTCCCCGGACCGCTCCGCCGCAAGACAGGCCCGCCGCCGGTTACGTCACCAGGCCCGTGAGCACGCGCTCCAGCAGATCGACACAGTGCGGCCAGGCGAAACGTTCCACCGTGACGTCCCGTGCCCGGTCGGCGATCCCCTGCCGGAGATAGGCATCCTCCAGCAGCAGGTTGATGGCCCGGACCATGGTATCCGGCGTGTCGGCCAGCATCATGTTGGCCCCGCTCTGGGCCGGGATGCCCGCGGCCGCCATCGTGGTGGCCACCACCGGAACCCCGGCGGCCATGGCCTGGAGAATCTTGCCCCGGAAGCCCGACCCCATGCGCATGGGGCAGATGTAGACGCGCGCCCGGGCCAGGTAGTCGGCGACGTCCGGGACCCCACCGGTCACGACAATCCGTTCGTCACGCCGCACGGCATCGTAGAATTCGGGCGGCGGCGCCTGCCCGACTATGTAGAACTTCAGGGCCGGCCAGCGCTCCCGCAGCCGGGGCCAGACTTCCCGCAGGAACCAGAACACGGCGTCCCGGTTGTCGAACTGGCGGAAATAGCCCGTGTAGACCAGGCATTCCTCCGGCGGCACGTCGGGTCGGGGCCGGAAGTGGTCCGTATCCACCCCGTACGGCACGACCGACACGCGCAGATCGGGCGCGTAGCGCTGTAGGTCGACGCGCTCCTCACCCGACAACGCAAGCAACTGATCGGCGCTGCGGTAAACGGCAAATTCGTAACGCTCGATGGCCGCCAGCCTCAGGCGTGCCCGCAGCGACGCCCACGACCACGGGTTGAGCTGGATCGTCCGCCGCAGGGCCGTTGTCAGGCAGGTGTGAACGGAGATGACGCGCCGCACGGGGGGAAGATAAGGATTGCGGTGCAGGTACTGCCCCATCCCCGTGAACTCGGCAACCACGACATCATAGTGCGACCGGTCGATCATCCGCCCCACGAGTTGCTGCATCGCCCGGTCGCGCACCTCGGCGAACGGCCCGGGCACGCCGCGCAAGCCGAAGACGATCGCCCGCCGCAGCCACTGCCGCTCGGGCGGGGCGGGCAGCAGTTCCATCTCGTACAGCGCCGGCCGCAACTCCGGGATGAACTCGACTTCGGACGGCCGGATAAAGGCGGCCAGCCCGACCTCGTGGCCGCGCGCCGCCAGCAGGCAGATGCGGCGGTTCACGTTGACCGCCCCGCTGACGACCCGCGCATGCGGCAATACTTCGGAAAGGAACAGGATTCTCATGCAATTCTCAAGCGTTCGACCGCCTCGGGCGCCATACGCTCCACCCGCAGGCGCCGCGTCTGCCCCCCGGCGCGCACCTCGATCTCGACCGGCTCCGTGCCCGCATGGCTGTAGCGCGCACAGATGCCCGCCGCGCACAGAAGATCGGCCTCCGAGGTCGCGGCCGGCAGCAGCGCCGTGGGGCCGGGCACATCGACCGGCCCCAGCACGATATCCACCCCAGGCCGGGCCGCCCGTTCGAGCGCCTCGTCGTCGGCCTCGTCGCGGCCGACGACCAGCCTGACCGCCGGCGCGATCCGGAAGTGCCGGCCCATCCTCAGCCTGCGAATGGCCTCGAGATCGCGCAGCCCTTCGTTCCGCTTGAGTTCGCGCAGCCGCCCGGCAAAATTCGGCTCCGTCAACCGGCAGCCCCCTGCCGCCGCGGGCCAGTCCTTGAGGCCGTACTGCGCGGCCAGCGCAAACTGGGGTTTGCGGCTGCGGCCCTCGAGCGCGAGCAGGCGGCTGCGGTCGACCCAGCCGCGCCGCTCCGGCTCCGTCTCCGGCAGCAACCGCGCGCTCAGGGGCCGCACGATGGAATCCTTGTAGCCGGATTCCACGGCCACAACCTCCAGGTTGTGGCGGGTCTGGGACATCGGCCGCTGGTTGAGCACCTCGCCGGTGGCGATGAACCGGTACCCCTCGCGCTCCATGAGCAGGCCCGCCCGCCGGAGCATGGCGGCGTGACAGTCAATACAGGGATTCATGCCGGAGCCGAACCCATGCGGGGGATGCTCCACCAGGCCGAGTATGTCGTCGGTGAAATCCTCCACCAGGAGCGGCAAGCCGAGCACGGCGGCGGCCTCACGCGCCTTGGTGGCCTCGAAGAAGGGACTGGTGAAACTCACTCCCGTGACCGCGATCCCCTGCGCGCGCAACACACACGCCGCCAGGCGGCTGTCCAGCCCGCCCGACATCAAGACCAGAGCCTTCACGGCTGAATCGTTCGCCTGTGTCATCGTGTTCTACCCACATATTCCGGGAAGCGGCCGCGCTTCCGCGACCGGCCGGCTCCATGCGCTGCGGCGACTGCCGTGCCCCGGCGCCTGGTTCAGGATACGCCGCCGGGCGAGCCCGACGCAAGCGACTCTTGACACTCGCGTGGCGGCCCTCTATCTACTCCCTCACAACCGATGAGCACCCTGTCGCCTGGCCCCGATGCACCCGCCCGCCGGCCCGCGGTGTGCCTGACGTTCGACGTCGAACCCGACTATGGCCGCCGGCCCACGTTCGGCATCCTCGACAAGGCCGACTCGTTCTTCGACTGGATCCGGGCGGAGCGCGTTCCGGTGACGGCGTTCGTGACCGGCCGCATCATCGAACGGGGACACCGGATTATCGACCGCCTCCTGGCCGCCGGCATCGCCGTGGAACTGCATGGGTACGCCCATGCCCCCGAGGCGTTCGGCACCATGCACGGCTCGCATGCCGACGAGATCCAGCGCGGCACGGACGCCTACCTCGGCCGCTTCGGCAGGTCGCCGACCGGCTACCGGGCCCCGTCCGGGGTCGTGAGCGCCGCGGACCTGCGGCTCCTCGACCGGCTCGGCTATCGCTATGATTCCAGCGTCTTCCCGGTCCGCCGGAGCGGCCGGTACGATTTCACCTCACTGCCTCGCCGGCCGTTTCGCTGGGGCGGGCTCGGGCTGCTCGAATTCCCGGTGGCGCTGCTCACGCCGCGCCTGCCGGCCGGCCTGACGTTCATCAACCTGTTCGGACCCTCCGTCAGCGCCCGGCTGATCCGGCGCACGGCCGGACCGGAGCCCGGTCCGCTCGTGCTCGACGGCCACTTCCACAACCTCTATGCCGACGACGAAGCCCTGGCGGGATTGCCGTGGGCGCTGCGGGCCGTCTACACCGCCGGCCGCTGGTCGGGCGGGCTGCGCTGCACGCGTCTCCTCGTGGATCGGCTTCGTCGGGCCGGCTTCGAACCGTCGGACCTGCGCGAAGTCGCCGCGCTGACGCAGACTGCCGATATCCCGGCGGTGGAACTGGGGGTTTTCGATTCCCACCCCGCGTGCTAGTGTTGCCGGTCACGAATGGCCACTGAACCCAAGGCGGGCTGTGCCCGCAATCCGAGGTAGGGCGTGGGCCTCCGGCCCCGCCGAGACAGGACCGCAATAGGAGCGCAACAGTCACGGCGCGGCGAGGACGCCGTCGCCCTACCCAGACAAACCGCCATATGAAGAAAACCCGAACACTGCTGGCCCGACTCGCATTCAGCGCGCTGCTCACGTTTGTGCTGCTCGAACTGGGGCTGGCCGTCCTGTGCGCCGCGGGCCGCCTCCCGATCCAGCGCCCCACCTACTGCCTCGGGAACGTCTCGTCGAGATTCTGGGCCGACCTCAACCCGGACTTCGGCGTCTGGCACGAGCCCTTCTCCACCTACCATCACGTGGCGCCCTGCTACAACCTGACGTACCGGGCCAACGCCCAGGGCATGCGGGACCGCGAGCGCCTGCCGGCCTCGCCGGGCAAGCCGCGCGTCGTCGTGCTAGGCGACTCATTCATGGAAGGATGGGGCGTGGCCACCGAGGACCGCCTGAGCGACCGCCTCGAACGGGCCACCGGTTTCGAACACCTCAACTTCGGCACGTCGGGCTCTTTTGGCCCCACGCAGGAACTCTTGCTCTACAAGACGCTCGCCAAGACCTTCGATCACGACGCCGTCATCCTCGCCATTCTGCCCGACAACGACTTCCTGGACGATGACTACGCCTACGGGCTCGCGATGCACGCGGGGCGCATTCGCCCCTATTTCACGGGTACCGCGCCCGACTACCGCCTCACCTACCTGCCCAACCCCGACTCGCCGTCGCTCTTCTCGCACCTGGCTGAGAATGCGCTGCGGCAGTTCACCTATACGGGCAACCTGATCAAGTACATCAAGAGCATGAGCCGCCATCGTGCGTCAGGTACGGCGGAGGACTATGCCGGCTATTTCGATTTCACGCCCGCGCAGTGGGCCCGGCTGGCGTACGTGCTGAAGGAACTGCGCCAGGCAGCGGGCGACAAACCGGTGCTCGTGCTGACGATTCCGTGCGACACGGACGTGCATCGGGCGGCAAAGGCCGGCGAGCCACCGCTGACCGCAAAGATGCGCGAAACCTGCGCGACGCTCAATATGCAGTACCTGGACCTGCTTCCCGCCACCCGCGACGCCCCGGGCGGCTGGCAATCCTGCTTCCTGACCTGCGACCGCCACTGGAACGCCCGCGGAAACGAAGTTGCCGCCCAAGCCGTGCTCCAGGCGGCGGGGTTCTACCGCACCTGGCAGGCCAAACGGTGATGTCGCGTGGTTGATTCCGCGAGTTTGAGCCCGCTTTTGAGCTTGCACAACGCCGCTCCATGTCTATTATTACGCGTTTCAAGTTCCGGGTGTCCGGAACGGAAGCGAGTGTTCGGCCGGCCTCCGGTCGAGCCAAAGCGGATTGCCCTGATGCGTGAGCGTCAGCCTGACGGCTGACGGCGCTGTGGGCTAGATAACGGAGGAATACCATGGTTACGCTAGCCGATATCCCCGCGGATATCACCCTGCAGGACCTGCTCGACGCAGGCGTTCACTTCGGTCACCAGACCAAGCGCTGGAATCCCAAAATGAAGCCGTTTGTCTTCGACAAGCGGAACGGGATCCACATCATCGACCTCGCCAAGAGCCTGGAGCAACTCGAGAAGGCCAAGCAGTTCGTGCATGACACGGCCGCTCATGGCAAGAGCGTGCTGTTCGTCGGCACCAAGAAGCAGGCCCAGCAGGTCATGAAAGACCTGGCGACCGAGTGCAACCAGCCCTACGTCACGACCCGGTGGCTGGGCGGCATGTTGACCAACAGCCGAACCCTCCGCGCGCGCGTCAAGACCATGCGTGAGATCGAACGCATGGAAAAAGACGGCACGATGGAAAAGATGCCCAAAAAGGAAGTCTCGGTGTTGCGGCACGAGCTTGAGAAACTGCGCAAGAACCTGTCCGGCGTGGCCGACATGGGCGAAATGCCCGGCGCCATGTTCGTCGTGGACGTCAACCGCGAGGCTATCGCCATCGCCGAGGCCAACCGCCTGCACATTCCCGTGATCGCCATCGTAGACACGAACTGCGACCCCGATCCCATCGACTACCCGGTCCCCGGCAACGACGATGCCATTCGCGGTATCCGCCTGATGGCGGGCGCGTTGGCGCAGGCCATCCAGAAGGGCGCCGGCGAGTACTCGAAGATCGCGGCGGAAGAAGCCCGTCGCGGCGAGGCCGGCGCTCAAGCGCCCGACAGTCGCACCCGCTCGGGCGAGCCGCGGCGGCCGCGCGCTCCGCGGGCGATCCGGGCGCGTGCACCGGGCGCGAAGCACGTCGAACCCAGGGCCGACGGTGCGCCCGCTGAGGCTCCGGCCGCCGATGCGCCGGAACAGACGGCGCCGCCCGCCTGATAAGCCGGCGGGTGCCGATCCGAACAACCCCGAGCAAGGAACTATTTATGGCTGAGATTACCGCACAGATGGTGCAAGAACTTCGCGAAGCGACGAACGTCGGCATGATGGAGTGCAAGCGGGCACTCGCCGAGGCCGGCGGCGACAAGGAGAAGGCCATCCGCCTCCTCCGCGAGCGCGGCATGGCGATTGCCGCCAAGAAGGCGACGCGCGCCGCCAACCAAGGACTGATCGCCGCCGCCGTTCGCGGCGGCAAGGTCGGCGCCCTGATCGAAGTAAACTGCGAGACAGACTTCGTCGCCAAAAACCCGGGCTTCCAGGCGTTCGTCAAGGGACTCGCCGAGAAAGCCCTGGACCTGGCCGACAATACGATCACGGAATCCACGAAGGCCGAAATGGCCGCCAAGGTGGCCGAGATCGGCGAGAACCTGGTGGCCAAGCGCAACGTGCGCTTCGTCGTCCAGGGAGCCGGCCTGGTCGCCACGTACATCCACCTGAATGGCAAGATCGGCGTGCTCGTCGAACTTGGCTTCACGAACGATGCCACGGCGACCAACCCGGTCGTGATCGAGCTCGCCAAGGATATCACGCTGCATGTCGCGGCGTGCAGTCCGCGCTGGCTCGTGCGCGGCGAAGTGCCGGCGGCCATCGTGCAGTCGGAACGCGAAATCGCCGCCAAGCAGGTCGAGGGCAAGCCGGCGCAAATCGTGGAGAAGATTGTGGACGGCAAGATGGGCAAGTTCTACTCGCAGGTGTGCCTGGTCGAGCAGGGGTTCGTCAAGGATCCCGACCTGTCCATCACGAAGCTGCTGGCGGCCAAAGGCAAGGAAATCGGCGATACGCTGACCCTGCGCCGATTCGCCCGCTATCAGATGGGCGCCGAGTAAGCTTTCTTCACGATTGCTGAAACGTCACGGGCCGCGGGTAACCGCGGCCCGTTTTGTTTCTGCGGCTACCTCCACCATTGACCTCCGGAGCCCGCCCCGCTATACGCCTTCCATGCCCTTCAAACGCGAGGCGAACAAATCGAACTATGCGGCACTCGACGGCGGCGTGCCTTTCGGCAAACTTCTCTCGGCCATGCTGAAGTCGATGAAGCTCGACGACCAGCTCAGCATGGGCCGCATTGAAGGGGAATGGCCGAAAATCATGGGCCCGGCCGTGGCGGCCCACACGCGGCCCGGAAGGCTTGTCGCCGGCGAGCTGGCGATCTACGTGGACAGCTCCGTCTGGCTGAGCGAACTCCATCGCTCCCGCGCCCGAATGCTGGCCAACCTGCAGAAGAGTTACGGGAAGGACCGGATCCGGGCGATGCGCCTGCAGATCGACCCGGGGAAGTGAACGCACTTACGGGGCGCCGACGTCGGGCAGGAGCGCCTTGGCTTTTTCGGCGATCGACGAGTCACGCCCCACGGCCTTGCCCACATGCTCGGCCGCGAGTTTCTTGGCGCGCTCGGCGCCGCTCCCCGCTTCGAACACATAGACGGCGGCGGCGAGATAATCGCGCGCCGACTGTTTGCGTCCGAGCTCGGGATCCTCGACGTAGCGCTTGACGAACCGCAGCATCTGGGCGGGCGTCACCTGGTCCCACGCCACCGTCCGGCCGCGTAGCGTGACCTTCGTCTCGTCAGCCCCCAGCACATCGAGGCTCGGGACGTTGCCCACGAGCCACCCGTATTTGAAACCGTCCGCGCTGGCTTTGGAGTCCTTGACGATCCCGGCGATTACGAATGCCTTGAGTTCAATCATCAGGCTGTAGCGTTCCGCCGCGAGCTTGAACGCGGCCTTGGCCGCATCGGTCGTGAGCCCCGCCTCGACGCGCGCCATGGCGTCGGCCGCCTCCTTGAAACGGCACTGCAGCACCAGCAAGGCGTTGGCCTTGCGGGCCTCCTCAATCGTGGCGAGTTCCTTTTCGGTGCGATCGGCCAGTTCCTTGGCGTGCTTTTCCTTCTCTGCTTTTTCGCTAGCCGCCTTGGCATCGGCAGCCGCCTTGGCGGCCAGGCGTGCGGCTTCCGCCGCTTGCTGTCCGGCCGCCGTCTCAATCCTCTTCTTGAACGCCAACAGTTCCTTGGCTGCGGACTGGGCCTTCCCGGCCGCCGTGGCAATCTGCTGCTCGCCTTCAGTGACGCGCGGGAGCAGATTGGTCATGGCGGTCAGAGCGGCCTGGGCCGGGGGCGTATTCGTCATGGCCAGCACGGCCGTCAGGTTCGTGGCCGCCTCATTGGTTACCGCGCGCAGATAAGCGATCCCGGCCGGGGCGTCATTCGAGACCGCCTCGATGACGGCCTGGACCAGAGCCGCCGTGTTCGTCGCCGATTCGGCGACCAGGGCTGCATCGGTCAGGTTCGACGAAAGTGTTCCGATCGACGCGAGCGCGAGCTCGGCGTCCGTCTCCAAAGGCTTTAGCGCCTCGACGCGTTTGACACCGTTGCTTAGCGCCGCGAGCATGTCGCTCCAGACCTTGTCGGCTGAGCCGCGCAGGGCCTGCAATTCGGCCATCTCCTTGTCGGCCGCCTGGCGCCGCTCCACCGCCCTCCGGTGGGCGATGATGCCCCAGGTCAGCAATCCGCCGAGCAGGATGACGCCCACTACGCTCAGGCTGATGATCAGGATCAGTTTGCCCACGGATAGCGGCTTGCGGACGGGTGCCTCGACGGGGACGGCCTCGTGCGGCGCCGCCGCGACCACGCTGTCAATGCCCGAGATCGTGAGCTTGCCGCCCCCGGCGCCCTTTTTCTTGGTGAACACGATCCTGCCGCCGCGCTTGCCGACCATGGGAAATGGCGAAGGCGGCGGCTTAAGCGTCGCCAGGATTTTGCGCAAATCGGCGAGCAGCGACGTGTAATTGGGATACCGTTTGACCGGCTCGGCTTCGAGCGTTCGCGCGATGACCGCGGCGACCTCGGGGTTGATGTCGGGACGAAGGCTGGCGAGGGACGGGGCCGGGCTCTTGAGGCGGGCCTTGATCACGTCGAGGGGCGTCTCGCCGTCGAATGGCGGCTTGTCCGCCAACGCATGAAACAGGGTGGCGCCGAGGCTGTAAATATCGGACCGCGCATCGGTCGGCTGCGACCGGATCTTTTCCGGAGCGATGTAGTAGGGCGTGCCCCAGATCCCCTGGGCGCTGGACTCGCCGCTCTTCTTGAACCGGGCTAACCCGAAATCCACGACCTTGGCCACGCCGTTGCTGTCGAGCAGGATGTTCTCCGGCTTGACGTCACCGTGCACCAGGCCGATACCGGCGGCGGCGTTGAGCCCTTCCGCCACGTCGGCGGCTATCTTCAGCACGAGTGCCTCGTTCAGGGGCTCCCCGCGGGCGATCATCTGGTCGAAACGCCCGCCGTCGAGCAGTTCCATCACCATGTACGGCTGGCCGTGCGCCACGCCGAACAGATAGATCTGGACGATGTTGGGGTGGTTCAGGGCAGCCGCGGCCTGGGCTTCCCGGCGAAACGTCTCGACGAATTCCTTGTTCTCGCCCAGCGACGTGAGCATGACCTTCACGGCCACGGGGCGGTCGAGCGACGTATCGAGTCCGCGGTACACGACCCCCATGCCGCCCTTGCCCAGTATGCCCAGCAGCATGAAATTCCCGAGCTTCGCCGGAACCACCTGGGGCGTATGGCATTCCGGGCAGGCAATTTCGGTGAAAGCCGGCAGACCGGATACGTCGAGAGGATGCTGGCATGAGGTGCAGGCCACCTCGCTGACAGATTCCATCACGATGTCGGTATCGTTCATCACCATGGCAAGCACAGTACCCGGCCCGCGATATCCCCGGCATTTGAACAGACCGACAGGCAGAAAGTCACACGGGACTTCGCGCCGCTCTGCCGGATAAACACACCCCCGCCGGGACAAGACGCGAACGGTTGATGTTTGGCGGTTCATTGTGCATACTGAGTCAAAGGCTGTCGATGCAGAAATTCCACCGTCTACGGTCGCGAGGACGCGATGCCGGGGGGACAACAGGCCGCCGGCACGAGAGAACGCCATGACGATTGATCCCGTTTGCTTCACGATCGGTTCGCGCCCCGTCTATTGGTATGGCGTAATGATGGCGCTCGGCTTCCTCATGGCCGTGGCCCACTGGCGGTGGCTGGGCCGGCGGACGGGAACGGATACGGCGTTCACGAGCGACCTGCTGGTCTGGCTCATGATCGGGGGAATCGTGGGCGCCCGGATCGCGTATGTCCTGGCCAATCTCAAGTATTTCCGTGCTGTTCCGGCCGAGATCGTTCGCGTCGACCAAGGCGGCCTGGTCTTCTACGGCGGCTTCCTCGGAGCCGGCGTGGTGCTGCTCGCCTTCACCCGGTTCTACCACCGCCCGTTATGGGCGACGGTCGACCTGGTCGTTACCGCACTGCCCCTCGGGCATGCCTTCGGCCGCATCGGCTGCTTCCTGAATGGCTGTTGCGGGGGAGTGTCGGCGCCGGCCGGCAGCATCGCTGCGCTCGGCCTGGATCATTACCCGGTTCAACTTTACGAATCGGCCTTCAATCTGGCCTTGTACGCCTTTCTGTTCTGGTTCTACCTCGACCCGGCCAGGCGCCGACCCGGCCGCATCCTCTGCCTGTATCTCATCATCTACCCCATCGGCCGGTTCCTGCTGGAATTCCTGCGGGGAGACGAACGGATTCGAGTGGGCTTCCTCGGCTCGCTCGATGTCGCTCAGATCGCCAGCCTCGCGTTCGTGGTGATTGGATTGACGCTGAACCGGATACTGTGCCGCCATGACCAACCTGACCGTTCCGCCTGAAGCCGCCGGCCATAGGCTGGACGCCTGGCTGGCTTCAAGGTGCCCCGACCTTTCCCGGGCCCGCCTCCAGAGTTTGATCGGCAGCGGCCATGTCACCGTCAACGGCCGGCCGGTCAAGGCCGCGCTTCGGCTGGGCGCCGGCATGGCCGTCAGCCTCGAGGTGCCGCCCCCGGCCGACAGCGAACTCCGCCCTGAAGCGATTCCCCTGACCGTGCTCTTCGAGGACGACGACCTGCTGGCGCTCGACAAACCCTCCGGCCTGGTCGTGCACCCCGCCGCCGGCCATGCCTCCGGCACGCTGGTTAACGCGCTCCTCGCGCATTGCCCCAGCCTGCCGGGCATCAACGGCGAACGCCGGCCGGGCATCGTGCACCGCCTGGACCGCGATACCAGCGGCGTGATGGTTGTCGCCAAGACGGAGTTGGCCATGCGCGCGCTGGTCGAAGCGTTCAAGGCGCGGGCCGTCCGCAAGGAATACGCGGCCATGGTGTGGGGCACGCTCGCGCCGCCCTCCGGCCGGGCCGAAACCCTGATCGGCCGCAGCCCCCGCGATCGCAAAAAGATGAGCGCGACGCCCGCCAGCGGCCGGCCGGCCGTCACCCTTTACGAAACGACCGAGACGCTGGGGCCTGTTTCGCTGCTGCGAATACGAATCGAGACCGGCCGCACCCACCAGATCCGCGTTCACATGGCCTGGCTGGGGCATCCGGTCGTGGGCGACGTGCAGTACGGCCGCCAGCCCGCCGGCCGTCTGCCCGGCCCCCTCCCCGCCCGCCAGATGCTGCATTCCGAGCGTTTGTCGCTGGCGCACCCCCGCACCGGTAAGGCATTGACGTTCACCGCCCCTTTGCCTGAAGATATGCGGCTTTTGTTGGAGTCACTACGAAGGAGAATACCCTGATGTCCCGTCCGCTCATGTCCGGAATCGTCCTCATGGCCCTGCTGGCCGCATCCCAGAGCCCCGCCGGCGCCCTTACGGGCTGGCGCGGCGACAGTACCGGCGCCTACCCCGATGCCCAACCGCCTGTGGCCTGGACAAAGGAGTCGAACGTCGTTTGGAAGGTCAAGCTGCCGGGTTGGTCCAACAGCTCGCCACTCGTCATGGGCGACCGGCTCTACGTCTGCGCCGAGCCGGCCACTCTTGCCTGCGTGTCGATCAAGGATGGTTCAATCCTGTGGACGCACCCGAACTCCTACCTGGACATCCTGCCGGCCGCCGAGGCCGAACAGGCCAAGGCCGAAGCCGTCAAGGCCGAAGCCCTGCGCGCGCAGATCAAGCCCCTGCGCGAGGAAGCGAAGAAGAACGCCGACGCCCTGAAGAAAACGCCCGACGATGCAGCGCTGAAAGCCAGAGGCGACGAACTGAAAGGCCAGTTGGCGTCTTTGGAGGAGGACCTGAAGCGCAGTTCGACGCACGCGGTCCCCGGGACGCACGACGTGAACGGGTACTCGACACCCACCCCGACCACGGATGGCAAGTCCGTCTACGTGCTCTTCGGCAATGGCGTGGCGGCCTGCTATGACGCGGACGGCAATCGCAAGTGGGCGCGCCTGGTCGAGAAGCCCACGCAAGGCTGGGGCCATAGCGCTTCGCCCGTGTTCGTGGACGGCAAGCTGATCGTGCATATCCTTAAGGTCACCGCGCTCGATCCCGCCACCGGCACCACCCTGTGGCAGACCGATTCCGGCCCGGCCTGGGGTTCACCGGTGCAGGCCCGCATCGGCGACGTCGGGGTGATCGTCACCCCCGGCGGCGACATCATCCGCGTAACGGACGGCCACAAACTGGCGCAAAAGATCTCCGGCCTGGCGTATTGCGCCCCGGTCGTGCAGAACGGCATCGCGTATTTCATCCAGCACGGCGGCAAAGCCGTCCGCCTCCCGGCCGCGGCCACCGACACCAACCAGCCCGAGACTGTCTGGACGACAAACCCCAAGGACGACCGCTACTACGCCTCGCCGGTCGTGAAGGACGGCTTGATCTATGCCGTCAACCAGCGCGGCGACTGGAGCGTCATCGATGCGGCCAATGGACAGCTCGTCTGCGAGCACAAGCTTGACCTCGGCGGCACGATCTACCCCAGCGTGACCCTGGCCGGCGGCTTCGTGTTCGTGAGCAGCGACAACGGCAAGACCCTGGTGCTCCAGACCGGCCGCGAGTACAAGGAAGTTGGCCGCAATTCGCTCGAACCGTTCCGGAGCTGCCCGGTGTTCGTGGGCCAGCGCGTCTACGTGCGCGCCCTCGACCATCTCTGGTGTTTGGGAAAATAATCCCCCCGCAGACTACCCACGCTTACCCGTCTGGTTGCGGGCGACGGTTCGCCTGGGGAGCCTGTCGAAAGACGCGGCTCGCGAGGACGCTCGCCCTCCCATGGTGCCAGAGGGCCAATGGTTTCGGGGAGGGCGAGCGTCCTCGCGAGCCGCACATGGGGCACAAAGGGCTTTTCAACGGGCTGCTAGCGGCGATGGACCCGGATAAGAACCGCGGTGGCGGCGAGGATGAGGACGACGGTGCCCAGATAGGGAAGCCGGAAACCCCACGCATCGGCCATGGCCCCACCGGCCAGCGGCGCCAGGAAGCCGGTAAGGCCGACCAGGCTTTCATTGACAGCCACATAGCGGCCTGCATGCCTGGGATGCACGAGCGCATGAAAAACCAGATAGAAGCAAAACGCCCCGGAGTATATCCCGAACAAGATGGCTCCAGCCAGGAACACGGCCGGCCGTGAACCCAGGGCAAAGCACAACGTGCCGAGCATTCCGGCCACGGCGAAGGCGGCCACGGGGCGCGGCCTGTACATCCAGAAGCGACTGCGCGTCAGAGCCAGACCGACCAGCGCCTGGACCAGGCTCAACACGAAGAAGATAGATCCCAGCGTGCCTTCGGTCAGGTGGCACGCACCGCCCAGGGCGCGTGCCGGGAAGATGGACCGAATCAGGGAGAGCGCCACAAAGCATACGCCCCCACCGATCCATCCGAGCCAGGCCAGGTCGGGCATGGCATCGTACGGGGAGGGTTCCTCCGGCACGGCCGGTTGCGCCGGATCGCTGCCGCGTGGACGCCTGTTGAGGCTGTGAATCGCAAAGGCCATCGCGAGAGACATCAGCACACAGATCGCCGCGCCGCAAAGAAATGCGTGGCGCCAGCCGGCGCCTGCGTCGGCGCCGCCGGTAGTGCCGGACTCCATCAGGAACCCGGAAACCAAGGGGCCGAAGGCGAATCCCGTGCTCCAGGCAAACGTGTAGAAGCCCGTAGATCAGATCAACAACCCTTGGTGGCGGCGCGGCGTTTGAACGTCCATAGTCACGCTTACCCAAGACAGGTCTTTGAAGACGGCGGGAAAAGTAAGCCGAAAATGCGTCGTATCGCGCGACGACGCGGCTAGGCTTTATCTTCCAGGTTCAGGTAAGCGATTTCCTTGCGCGTCAGCGTCACCTCCAGCGCCTTTACGCACGACCGCGTCTCGGCGATCGTCCGTGGGCCGATCAGCGGGAACACGGGGAACGGCTGGGCCAGCACCCACGCCAGGGCGATGTTGATCGGCTCGACGCCATGGCGAGCCGCCAGTTCGACGGCCCGGGCCTGACGCCGGAAGTTGTCGGGCGAATACCAGCACCTGACGAGTGATTCGTCCTCGCGTTTGTCCGGGTGCGCCCGGCTGGGAACGAAGAAACCGCGCGCCTGGCTGGACCAGGGCAGCAGCGGCAGTTGGGTCTTCTTCAGCCACTGGCGCGACTCGGCATCATGCACGTGGACGCAACCCGCCCACACGGGGTCCACCATCTCGGCCAGCGACAGGTTGTTCGATACCATCGAGAAGCCCTGCAACCCCTTGCGCTTGGCATAGGCGTTGGCCTTCCGAACGCGATCGAGAGGCCAGTTACTGCCGCCAAAGGCCCGGATGCGCCCGGCCTGAACCTGCTCATTTAAGACGTCGATGAACTCGCCGACCGGAATGTCGGGGTTGTCGCGGTGCATCAGATAGAGGTCGGCATGGTCGGTGCCGAACCAGCCGAGTTGCTGGATGAGTTCGTCGCGCAGCGCGGGCGGCGTGCAATTCGGCGTGTGCGCGCCTTTGGCAATAATCACGACCTGGTCACGGATGCCGCGCGCCGCGACCCAGCGGCCGAGCAGCACAGACTTCGTCTGGCCGTAGACGTGGGCCGTGTCGAACGCGTTTCCACCGCGTTCGAAATAGTCGTCAAATACGGCCGCGGCGTGCGGCATGGTGACTTGGTTATCGACACCCATGATCAGTCGCGACACGGACTTATCGAGCGGCACGATAGTGCCCTTGGGGATGGGGCGCTCCGCACGGACGCGCAGCGGCCGGTTGGCGAGCGTGACCGTGGACTGGGTGGCGGGCTTCTCGGCCTCGTAGGTCAGCCCGATCGCCGCCCGCCAGTCATCCTGGGTCCGCAGATTGCCGAGCGTGTCGGCCCACGGCATGGCCGCCGTCTCTTTCTGCCCGGCCCGGATGGCCCGGCCAACCGCATCGGCCTCGTGCGCGAAGCTGGTCACCGCCGATTCGACGGCGATCGTGCGGGGCGGCTCGCCCCGCCGGTTCACCACGATCTCGCCCGGCATGGCCCCCTCGCGCGCGGCCAGATAGGGGTTGGGCAGAACAATGTTCCCCTCGCTGCCGAAGATGCGCACGACATTCTCCTGGTTCACGCCCATGCCCGTGGCGATCGTGGCCACGATGTCGCCGGCAAACTTGAGGGTACCGACGGCCCATGCATCGACGCCCGTCTGCGCATGCAGGTGCCCTGCCCCGGCGACCATTACGGGATCGGCGAACGGCAGGCCCAGCGCCGCGCCGGCGATGAGGCGGGTGATGGACGTCGTATAGCCGCCCACGTCGAGGATACTGCCGCCGGCCAGCGCATTCTTCCACAAACGCGAGTCAGGGTAGAAGCCGGCGTGAAACGAAAACGTCGCCTGGATCACCGCAACGTCGCCAATGACCCTCGCGCGGAGCAGTTCGACGAGCCTGACCGTCTGCGGATGGCATCGGTACATGTAGGCTTCCATCAGAAACACCCGGTTGGCCGTCGCGGCCTCGATCATGACCTGGGCTTCGTACTGGTTGATGCCGATCGGCTTCTCCACCAGCAGGTGCTTGCCGGCCTCGGCCGCCTTGACGGCCCATTCCACGTGCTGCGGATGCGGCGTCGCGACGTAGACGGCCTCGACGCCCGGATCGGCCAGCAACGCCTCGTACGAGCCATGCCGCCGCGGGATGCCGAACTCGGCGCCGAACGCCTCCGCCTTGTCCGGCGAGCGCGAGCCCACGGCCACGAGTTCACCGGTCTGCGATTGCTTCAGTCCGCGCGCAAAGGCTTTGGCAATAGCGCCGGTGGCCAGAATTCCCCATCGAACCTTGTCTGACATGGTTGTGTAGTCCTCCGTGACTGGTGTCGTAAAGTGCGGGATGGTTGCGTAAGGCCGGCCCCGGCGCAAGCCGATTCGGAAATCGCAAGATGATGGCGGACGTCGTCTTCATGAATAACTTGCGGGGAGTTGGAGTGCGGAAAGAAAGAAGGGGCATAGCCGCGGGACAGAACCCTTTGGATAGCCCCTCATCGAGATAGGACTAAGGTACCCCACCTCGCCCAGGTGTCAACTTCCTTGTCGTCGCGGGAACACAAGTCTGGTTGGCGAGAAGAGCGTCCGCGCCATGTTCTGAGCGTCTTCAGGTTGACTCTAAAATACTCATGAGTAGATTAAGGTCAACCTTGAATTGCGGACGCGACTTTTGGAAGAGAATTGGATGAAGCATCGCTACATCAGTGAGAGCGCCGAGGCGGATCTGACGCCCGCAAGTATTCCGCCCTACTGAAGAATGCGGCGCCGGACAGGTTGGACTTCATGAACAACCTGAGGGACAAACTGGCATACCGCCCAAAAGAATGAGGGGCAATTGCGTAAGGACGAAACCTTACGAACCTCCCCTCGTCGTGATGAAGATAAGATACCACCGCGGCCCAAGGAGTCAACATCGGCTTTCGCTGTCGTCGGGCAGTCACCAGCGAAGAACTGAATGGACAGTATGCCACCAGCGGCACTAGATTATCGCCACTCGAAACGCAGCGCCAACGAACAGGGAGCCAGCAGATAACGTGGCAAACATCCGCGGATATGCCGCAACCTTTGACCACCCGTAGCGTTTTCCGTTTTTATGTCCGCTCAGCAATGAAAGTGAGGGAGGAATATGACGACCATATATCTGGATAAGTTCCGTGGCTTCACCGATACAGTCATTCCGTTTGAGAACGTCAATTTCTTAGTTGGCGAGAACAGCAGTGGAAAGTCTTCGGTGCTTGCCCTCCTGAATCTGATGTCCTCCCCGCAGTTCTGGTTCAGTCAAGATTTCAACCTTCCCGACTACGAATTCGGTGGGTTTAGAGACATTCTCTCGGCAACCGCAGGCAAGCATGACGAATTCATGTTCGGAGCAACGCAGCACGTGCCTCCGCCCAAGACCAAACGACAGAGAAGTCGGACCTACCTCGTAGCGTTCCGCGAAAAGGAAGCACTACCGACTGTTTCATTCTATTCTCGCCTCTATGACCAAGACCTAATCTCCATCAAACTCTTCGACGGCAAGTTTCGTTATCACGCACAGACACTCGCAGAAAGCGACATCCCTGCGGATGCTCGTGGCAGGTTTGACCTGCTGAGGCGCGAGCGCGACATAACATTGGATGATTATCTCCCGCTTCCAAAGGAAATCCCTACCGCCTTCGGCTTGTTCAACGTCATCCTAATGCTCGAAGCAATTTCCAAGAAGGATAAATCACACGAGTATGAGATGGGATTCCCTTTCCCCCTGATGATGAACCAAATAGCGTGGCTTGCGCCGATTCGGACGCGCCCAAAACGCACATACGACGGCTACGGAAGAGAATTCAGCCCTGAGGGTGAGCATACACCTTATGAATTAAGGAGACAGTTGAGAGGGGCAGAATCAAAAACGGGATTCAGAGATGCGCTTACATTGTTTGGCAAAGAAAGCGGTCTGTTCTCCGAAGTTATAGTCCATGAATTGGGCGACGACGCGAGTGCGCCCTTCGAGATACTCCTGAAACTGCAGAGCGAAATCAAATTGCGCATCAACAGTGTTGGTTACGGCATATCACAAGCTTTGCCGCTTGTTGTGGAGATGCTCACACGTCCAGAACAAAGTTGGTTCGCAATCCAACAACCGGAAGTGCATCTTCACCCAAGAGCCCAAGCGGCACTTGGCGATTTGTTCTTTCAAATGGCTGAAGCGCAAAAGCACCAATACTTCATTGAAACTCACAGTGATTATACAATAGATCGATTTAGACTTCAGTTCAGGAAGAGGCCGGATCACAAAACGAAAGCACAGATCCTCTACTTTCAGCGGCACAATGGTGGCAACCAAATGCATGCAATCCCGATACAACCCAATGGGGAACTGTCGCCTAATCAGCCGCAGGACTTCAGGGATTTCTTCGTCAGGGAGCAACTCGAATTACTGGGGTTGTGATTATGTGTGTCGTGATTGATATGAACGTGATGTGTTGCGTCTTCCCGCAGCTGCAAAATGATCATCCTGATTATGAACCTATCAGGCGATGGGTCACAACGGGTGCCGGAAGAATTGTTTACGGAGGAAGCCACTATTGCCGAGAGCTTCGGGCTGCAAACAGTTATCTTCGACTCCTCGGCGAGCTTTCAAAGCAGCGGCGCGTATCCCGTATTGATGATGCTGTGGTAGATGCTGATGAAGCAGTTGTGACAGCATTGATCAACGACCCCAAGTGTGATGATACGCACCTGATATCCATTATCCGTGTATCTGGTTGCCGACTGCTATGTTCCAACGATAAGCGAGCTGATCGTTTCATTAAGGACAGGCGTCTATATCCCAATCCCCAGAGTGTGCCATCTATCTATAGGAGTAGAAAGCATCGCCGACTGCTTTCACCGCAGAACATAGTCGCCCTGCGACACACTGTATAGGTCACTACTGTCCGGTTGACGGCAGTCAGAAGGGTCACGGCAGTCAGAAGGGTCACATCGCAACAAATGATTCCGCTGAAATAGTCCGGCTCGACACTGGGCCCTCGGCCCTGCGGCGCACGCGGCGCAGACGAGGGCGTTGATTGACGGCGACACTGTCAGGCTAGTATCACAATGGGCTGGTCCGAGGAAGTCGATTTCAACGGTTTGTTGGTTTAGAGCACCTCATTTCGTCGGATCAGGCGGCTTTGTTGGCCTCCTGTCGAGTGAGCCAGCAAAGCCGGGCGGCCCACCGCCGAAGGTTGCACGCCGCCGCTGTGAATTGCATCTGGAGGTCCGTTTTCTCCAAACCCCGATAGCGAGCTCGCCGTATCCCGTACCCCCGAGCCAGTTCGCTGTGAGTTCCTTCGATCCCGCTGCGTCGCTGCATGCGTCGTTGGTACTCGGGCGTCTTGCAGAGAATCCGGCGGTCCTGCGCCGTAAGCGTCCGGCGAACCTTTCAATTACCCACAACTTCGGCCACCTGTAGTCCCAGCATCAGGTCAGTCAGGCGGGCGAGACCTCGCCACATGACGATGTTGCCGGGCGGCGGGTCGCATT
>CAITUY010000176.1 GCA_903895695.1 uncultured bacterium | reverse complement strand
CTCGTGTCGCCCAGAATCTGCTGATAATGCCCATTAAGCGCTCTGTCCTTCATGCCCGCACTATACCCGATGCTCCCCATGCCAGCCCATCCAGATCACGCCCGGGCCAATCCGATTTCCCCCCACAAACCCAGAAGCGCCGGCGGCAGAGTTTTGTTGCGACTGCATACAAAGACCAAGCACACGTGAGAACCACGTGCCGGCTCCGACGACCTCCTTCATGTAGTCAACAGGCCAAGTTGAAAGGGTCAGAGTCTCAACACCCCTCTTATGTAGCACCTCAACGATTTCTGAAAGCACAAACGCCGGGAGTTCATCGACACGTTTGCCCCAACCGCTTGCGCGCACGAACCAAATGTTTCTTTCGACCTTGCTTAACTCAGTTTCAACCATTCGGATCACAGTGGTCTTCCCGCTGCCGTGTGGCCCAGTGAGTCCAAAGGAACGACAGGTACCATCGTGGATCATGGTCGCCAAACGGCGCACCAGAGCCGTATGGCCAAATCTGTCTTCGGCGATGCTCTTCAAGGGCATCTCCGTCCAAATCCATCCCATTTCCGCAGGAAGCATAGGCTTACCGGCATCGTTCAGGGTGGTTCGAAGTTGCAGCCAACTGCGCGTGGATCCCCAGATATCGCGTAGAATAGGAGCCGCGAAGAGCACGCCAACACCGGTCAGGATGGTCGTGCATTCGTAACCCCATACGTACATGAGAGCACACACCGGCAGAAGGGCGAGAACAATCATCAATGAACTCGAGGGACGAGCAAGATTACTGCGCCAGTGGCGCAATCGCAGCACGGTGTTCAAGGGTCTGACAGAGAAGAGGCCTGCCAACACGACTGTGCATGCCACATCGATGACCTGAACGGGCAGCGTAAAGCGTTGAATAGCGATGCCTGGCATAGTGATGTGCGGAACTGCGAATTCCAACGCAAGGCACCCCAAACATGCCGTGAAAACGCATCCGACGCCGATGTCGGCGTATAATGCTGCCACGGTTCGCGATCGACGTCTCGACCACGCGGGGGCTTTCTTGCAGCCAGGGAGGTCAACGTTGTGGCCGGTCACGAGTCACCTCCGGGCGTCTTGGACCACTGCGCCGGCCTGATGACGACCTTACCGCTGGGCAGGCGAACACGCTCGGGAAATTGGTGTTTCGCATATGCCTCGGCGCTGAATGAGAACGAGCCCGGTGCGATCGATGCCAGTTCCTTGTTCTTGCGATCAAACGGGAAAGCGAAAAGGAACCGTTTGCGCGGGAACAATCGGCAGAAGGTCAACACGGCGGGACGCAAGTCGGTGTCGCCAGTAACAACCACAACCGTGTCGAATTGGTTCGTTGCCGCGCCTTCAAACACGGCGCAAGCTATCGCAACGTCAGTCTCTTTCTCCTCGTGGGTCAGGAAGCGCTGCCCGGACCGAGTGTCCCAGGAGACTTTTTGCTTGAAATGAGATTCGCTGATCTGCACGCCCTCGGCGGTAAGTGCCCGTGTATACGCCTTGTGCCGAGCGATCTTCCCGGGGTCGGTGTGCGCGAGGTGGTAGGCGTAGGCGGTGAAGTACCGAATTTCTCCCACGACGCAATCGCGACTTACGAGATCCAAATGGGCACGGAACAGAGACTGGAGGTCGAGCCACTTCAGTGATCGTCCTGGCAGTACTCGCTCTGCGCGGCAAACAGAATGGTACAGGTTGAAACCGTCTACCAGAAATGTCACGCGCTCGCGGTGGGAGTCAGTCATAGAGACGCTCCCCCAGGAGGAAGCAAAAAAAACCCGCGGGCCTTGACCCGCGGGGGGCCACGCGGCCTCGGAACCGGTGTCCGAGGACCCTCGTGGGGATGAATTCAACAAAACCCGCCACATTTGAGCATGCCGTGCGGCAGAGGCTTGGCGGGTGTGCTGAGAACAAGATACCAAATGGCGAAACCGCCGCAACCGTTTTTTGGGAAGAAAAAGATCCCGCCGGTCGTAACCGGCGGGGGGCCACGCGGCCCCGGAACCGACGTCCGGGGACCATCGTGGGGGGGAAGACATTAAAGTCGGGCAGGAATGCCCGACCTACCAGCGAAGCGCGCCGCCCTGCTGTCCCGCCCTCGGCGTCCGTAACATTATCAATGCACGATAACCTTCGCATGGTTATTGAGCATCGCAATGTTACATTGTCTTTCATCGGCTTGCGGTCCAATTGGTTAGGCGCGAAACCCCAATTCCTTCAAATACCCCGCCATCTTCTTGCGGGTCACGGCGAGTTTGCCTTCGAGATCATCGATCTCCTTCTGCACGGCGACGACATCAATCTCCGGCTCGGGCTCGAAGGTGTCCACGTAGCGCGGGATATTGAGGTTGAACTCGTTCTCCTCGATCTCGGCATACGGGGCGCGGTGGGAGTATTTGGCGGTCTCTTTCCGGGCGCGGTAGGTGGCGATGATCTTGGCGATATCCTCGGGCCGGAGGCGGTTCTGATTGGTGCTCTGCTCAAACTCCCGGCTGGCATCGACGAAGAGGACATCGCCCTTGCCCTTGAGTTTGCGGGCCTTGTCGAAGACGAGAAGCGCAGCAGGAATGCCGGCACCGTAGAACAAGTTGCCGGGGAGGCCTACAACACCTTCCAGCAGGTTATCTTCGATGACGCTCTTGCGAATTGCGCCCTCGGCCCCACCGCGGAAGAGGACACCGTGCGGCACGACGACGCCGACGCGTCCCCTCCCCTCCACGGCAGTCGCAAGCATGTGGAGGATGAAGGCCCAGTCACCCTTGCTCTTGGGCGGGATGCCGCGGCCGAACCGTTGGTATTGATCCTTGAGTGCCGTTTCCTGACCCCACTTGTCCAGACTGAACGGGGGATTGGCGATGACGATGTCGAACTTCATGAGGGCATCGTTTTCGACCAGCATGGGGTGGCGAATGGTATCCTCCCACTCAATGCGGGCGGCATCGACCTCGTGCAGGAACATGTTCATCTTGCACAGAGCCCAGGTGCTGCCATTCATCTCCTGGCCGAACAGCGAGAAGTCGCGGGAGCCGACTTCGGCCGCGGCTTTGATGAGCAACGATCCGGACCCGCAGGTTGGGTCGCAGATGCGGGCGCCTGGTTTCGGATTCACGAGTTTTGCGAGTGTGACGGACACCTCCGCAGGCGTGTAGAACTCGCCGGCTTTCTTACCGGCCTGGGCCGCGAAGCGACCGATCAGGTACTCATACACGTCTCCGACGATATCCATGTGGCCGACGCGTTCGGGACGGAGGTCGAGTTTCTCGGTGCCGAAATCTTCGAGCAGTCTCTTAAGGCGTTCGTTGCGCTGGCGAGCTTTGCCGAGATTGGCCTCGCTGTTGAAATCGATGTTCCTGAAGACGTTGTGGAGTTTCGCTTTGTTGGCGTCCTCAATCTTCTCCAGGACGGTGTTGATGGTCTGGCCGATCTCGGCGTCACTACGGTGCGCGTAGAGGGCGTCGAACGTGCAGTCTTCTGCAATGGTGAAGCGTTCCCGAGCCATGGCACGTTCGATGCGGACCTTGTCGCCGGCATATTTCTTCTCGTACTCGGCGAGTTTGGATTTGCGAATGTCGCTCAGGTACTTGAGGAACAACATCGTCAGGATGTAGTCCTTGTACTGGGTAGGATCGATAACACCGCGAAATGTGTCGCAGGCTTTCCAGACCACATTGAAGATTTCGTCACGGACCTGGGCGTCGCTCATGGATGTGCTCCTGTTCCCCCATCAGACAGCGCGACCGTCATGCAGACGGTCGAGATGAGTTCATTTTGCTTACGGGAAAGTTCACGCAGAAGAGATTGTTCCTCGCGCATGAGATTGTCGAGTTCGATGATCGTGTTCTGGACCGACAGTGACGGGACCGGGATCTCGACGCTTTCGATATCGGCGCGGCGAACGACCGGCATATGGGCGCCGCTGGTCGCGGAACGAGCGATGGCGCGGAGTGTGGCTGGTTGATTGAGACACCAGGCCAGATAGCCTGGAAAAACTTGTGCTCCCGGGTGGATGACGAAGAAGTAGCTGGCGGCGACGGTCGGCACGGGAAGGTCGGCAGGCGCGCAGGCAAAATTCCGCGCGCCGCGAGCGAGGAAGACCACGTCGCCCGGCAGGAGTGGTTGGAGGGGTGATAGCGAATCGGGCGTAAAGCGGATGAGCTCGCCCGGGGTAACGGCAGAGCGGTCGGGGTTGAAGTCGCGTATCTGGAGGAGATGGTGGGTGCCATCGGCCCGAGGCTTCACGGGTTTGCGCGTGAGGTAACCGGGCTGGATCTCCGCGAGATCGGCGAGTCTGGATGTAGTGGTCATGCGATTGTGACATGGAGGGCGGTCGGCAGGGCCGCCCTCCATCGAGTTTTGCTACCTGGTTCCGTAGGGCGCCTGGTTGGTTGGCTTGAGCGATATCCCCTTCTCGCTGGCCTTGCTTGCGACTGCTTCAGGTGTACGCTGCAACTTGAGGCCAATCACCCGGGTAGGCGTATTCCCGTGCGCCAGTTGCCGGAGTTGAGTCACCTGCGCTGGAGTCCATCTTGTTCCGGTGTTGCTCGTTGACTTGCTCATCTTGCTTCTGCACTCCTACTGATCGCCCGTCAACCTGCGGGCATTTGCTCTTGTTTTGAGGGCAGCCAGGAGTTACCTTTCCCCTTGTCCAGAGTGGGCGGCAGTTTCTAGCTGTCCGTTCGTTGAGCCGTTCGGTGACTGCGCCGAACGGCTCTTTTTGTTGCGGTATGCTCGCAACTGTTTGTCACAATACCAGATGCAATGGCACTGTCAAGCGCTGACGTGTATATTACTTACAACGGTATCGATTATACTGCTAAGATTAACTTCACGCACTTGCCTCAGACAGGCAGTTGGCCTTTCTGATGAACCTGACGTACCGGACTTGAAGACCGAAGACCGGAGACCGCTGCACCAAGACCACCGTGGACCGCGGCATCGGAGGTCATATCTTCGATACCCGGCCGCCCGAGGTTCTGGCCAATATCGCCATTTGCCTGATTCACCAGACGAACTACCTCCTCGACCAGCAACTGAGGCGGATGGAAAAGGACTTTGTTGAGCAAGGCGGATTGCGCGAGCGCATGACCCGCGCCCGGTTGACGGAACGCAACAAACAGGGCGGGTGGAAGTGACCCTCCGCGCCTCCGCGTGAACCGATTCTTCCCTCATTCCGAACATGCGCGACTGCGGCGGAATTGTTCCGAGCGAGAAGGACGCGCAGAGGGTCAGCCTGTGCGGGCCGGATGGCCGACCTCGGTCAGGTAGCGCCGGTAATCGGCATAGCGGCTTTCGGTTTCGGGCGCGCCGAGTCCCGGGCAGACGACCTGTGAGGTCAGCGTGCCCGGCACGATGTAGGCCACGATGCGGTCGACGAACGGCGCCGCGCCCGCGCACTGCTGCCGGATCCGTTCGAACGGAGCCGGAATCAGCGGCTGCCCCCATATCTCGTTCTCGAAACTGAAGGTCTCGCAGTTGGCCCAGAGCCGACAGGGCGTGCGATCGTGGACGCGGCGCAGCGCTTCGAACAACGGGGCGTTGTTGCCGGCCTCCGCGTGGCTCTCGAGTTGCCGGGCGGTGCCGACACCCACGCCGTCCTGGTAGGCGATGATGTCGAGCCCGCTGGCCTCGACTTGCCGCGCGAGTTCGTCGCTGGAAGCCGGGTCGATCCGCGCCCAGCCGCCCTCGAAATAGGGCGAGGCGATCACGGGTTGGCCGGGCGTCAGTCGTTTCCACTCATCCACCAGCCGCCGGGCAAAGGCGATCTCGTGCGGGGCGAAGAGGCCCCGCCGGACCGCCATTTCATGGAACAGATACCAGCCGCTCCAGGCCGGCTCGGCGCCATAGCGCCCGAACATCTCCTCCGACATCGCCGCGTACCAACGGAATGCCGCCTCCGAGTAAGGCTCGGGGCCGCCGAGGTGATGGGCCAGCGGCGCGCCCACTCCCGGGTAGAACTTCATCCCCTCCGCGCTGCAGGCGCTGATGAGCGCCCCCACCGGATCCACGCAATTCCGCGTGTGCCACTGCCACGACTCGATCTTCGAGGGATAAACCGCACCGCCATCCTTGGCGGTGTTCTGCAAGAGGAGCAGTTCGACGCCGAGATCGCGCCGGAGATGCCGCACCAGCGTGCGCCACTCCGCCGCGCTGTACGCCAGGGTACACCGGTTCCAGTAGACTCCATCGCGGGCATTGGCGTGTACGACGTCAATCCACGAGCCCGTAATCACCGGCGCAGTGCCGCTACTCTCTATCATGGGCGTATCTCCTCCCCGCACGCGGCGGCGAACCGCACGGTCGAAGCCGCCGCATGCAATCCTGGTTCCACACACGCTAGTTTCATAACCTCCAACCTTTCGTTCTCTGGTCAGCTTGAGCGACTGGCACCGGCAAGGAGCGCCAAGACGTGTCGTTGCACGGCCATTGGATAGCGCGCCAGGGTTGAATCGATATCCGCCCTGACGATGCCGCCAAGGTTGCGGAAGGTGACCAACCCTTCGGGCGAGAGGCCCTGCCGCCGCATCATGTAGATGAAGTCGCAGAGCGCCTGGGCGGGAGTGGCGAGGACGCCATCGAGCGGCTGGGCATAGACGCGGCTGCGCACACAGACAAAGACAAAGCGCCCCACAGGGGTGTTCCGTTCCTGCGCCCTGGGGCTGCGTCGGTCGGTGAAGCACGAGATGCGAGTCGGCGCCTGCGTGATGAGACTGCGCACGTGCAACGCGTAGCTGCCCGTGATGTAGGCATGGGAATCCATGGCAGGCAGCAGTTCCTCGGGCGTGACCGCATCCGGCAACCCGTATTGCCCGTGGGCATACCGGGCGATTAATCCCTGCCGCCTCAGGCGCGCGAGTTCCACATTCAGGGCACTCCGCGACGTGTGGGACGCATTGGCGAGTTCCGTCACTGTGAACAGAACCTTGCCGTGCAGCCGGCGCTGCTCCTCCAGGTACTTCTGCCACTCCCTTGCTTTCATGATCCGGCCCTGCCCGGTAGTCGCAGCCGGTCCTTGAGCAGGGCGAGGACCGTATCAAGAACCATGCTCCCGCCCCCAGCCGTCTTCAGGTTGTCGGCGATCGCGGCATCGACCTGGTCGTTGATGATCTCGTCAAGGGCACGCGCATGAGCCACGCGGTTGGACAACATTTCGGCATACCGATCGGCCATGGCTGCGGGTCCGACATGCAGTTTCGCGAGTTTCATCCGCAGGCGTTGCGCGGAGTCAGCCATAAAGCTGTCCTGAAAAAGAAAGAGGTCGAGAATATCCCGCTCCTCCACGAAGACCCGGTTGAACAGGGCGATGACCTTGCTTTCGATCATGTCCGCGTCCGACGCCGTGAGATAGACGGTCCCGGCGGCTGTGCGTACAACCGGCCTGTCAAGACAGGGTATGCTCGTGAGTTCCACGGGAATCTCGATGCGATCAGGCTTGTCGCCGGTACGGTAGAAGGCGGTCACTACCGTCTTTACCATCGCCGATGCCGCGTCGGGTCCCGTCGCTGGCGAGACGGTGCCATCGTATCCGAACCGCCGCTTCACCTCCGGAAGGAGCTTACTTCGCAGCAGGTCCACGATTTCTTTCTGCTTGCTGTCCGGATCTCCATCCCAGTGATAGTCAATATCCAACGACGTCCTGGAACTGTGGCTCAGGAGTCGGTACCTGAACCCGCCAATCAAGCACAGCCGGTGTCCGGCCGGACTGGCGGCAATCATGCCAGCGGCCAGCTTCTGGATGCCCTCAATTGTCTGTCCACGCTCCGATGTCATGCAGCCATATATAACATAAACGCTTCATTTGGCAACATGCAATCGATGCGGGCCGGGTTCAGGCTGCAATCAACAGCTTTGTCATCTGCGCGCCGCCGACCGCGTTCGCACATTGGGCGTAACGATTGTTCGGAGTGAAGGCAGGATGGTTTCACGCCGAGACACGGAGGACGCGTCGCAGCGCCTTGGCCAACGCCGCCACGACGGCCGGCTCCGAACCCGACGCGAACGCGGCGGGGTGGCCGTAACAGCGGTAGGCGAACTCGACTTCGTAACCGCCGTCCTGCAACGCCTGATCGGTGGGAAGATAGCCGACGAGAGGGCTGGCATAGCCGGCCAGCAGCACCGTCAGTCCCGGACATTCCGCCTGAAGCCGGAGGGCGGTTTCCGCGAAGACCTCCGCGGCCACGAAACACAGCGCCACTTTGCCCAGTCGCCACACATGCAAAGCAAGCGGGCAAGTTTCCGGCCTCCCGGCGCCCGCCGCAGGGACCTGCCGCGCCCACATCGCGAGAATGCCGGCGAAGTAGCGCAGCATCGCCGGATCGCCCTCCTGGCCTGGTTCGACGTTCAGCACGTTGGCCAACTCTGCCAAGGTATCCGCCGGCCCGTCACCGGTGGCCGCGAGGCGCTCCATGCCCTCGGCATATTTCCGGAGCCACGCGGCGTCCGGCGCCGGCGCGTACCGCAGCGCAACGTTCAGGCCGACAAAGTCGGCCGGGCGGGTCGCCACCGCCTCCGCCGGCCAGCTCAGCCCGGCGAGGCACTCCATGATGCCGTCCACATTCTGCAGCATCTCCTGCCGCGTCATGCGCTGGAACGGCGGATTGATATCGCCGCAAGCGCCCTGCAGGAACACGAAGGGCACGCCGTGGGCCGCCGCGAGCCGGCGGCGCAATTCGCCGGGATAGTCGGCCGAGACGTGCTGGCTGCAGACGGTGTCGGGATGCGCGGCCCAGTGGGCCAAGCCGACAATGCCCCTACCCTGCGCGTCGCCGAACCACAGCAGGTGCATGGTTTCGCAGACCGGGCCCGCGCGGACAACGGGCGTGCTCGGGACCCGGGTCATCACCACGCGGCCATCCGCCAGCACGCGCCGGCGGTTGTAGCCGGCGCCCGGCAGTTCGGCCCGGGCGATGCGCAGCGTGGCCGGACGCAAGGCGGCGCACGCCTCGGTTGCCGCCGCCGCCGTAGCGGCAGCGAGCTGCCGCCAGTATTCAGGATGCACCTCGCCGCAGCCCAGCAGCGTGATCGCCGCCGGCGCGCTGTGCGTGTGCGTGCAGCAAAGAATCCGGCGCTCCTCGGGTATCCCCAGCCCGGCTTGCGCCAGCCGCGCCTGGAGTTGCTCCGTCGCGGCCGGGCCCAGCGCCAGGAGGTCGTAGACCAGCAGCAGCACGCGCTCGCCGTCCTGCTCCACAGCCACGGCATGGACGGCGAGCGGATCGTCCACCCCGTCGCTGGGGCGATTGCAGCGGGCGGCGAAACCGCAAAGTGTCACGCCCGGTTCAGGCGTGATGTCGCGCCAGGCGTGCCCGACGTTCAGCATGGGCGACTGGCTTTCTGGATCTTGACCACGGCGCGGACGATGTCGTCGACATCCTCGCGACCACCGAGCAGAAGGTTCTGCCCGAACCAGACAGCCCGGCTGCAAAGGCCTTCGGCCACGGGGCAAAGGGCGGCGAAGTCCGCGTAGTTAAGGTCCCGCGCGTACGGCGGCACGCACGGGAAACCGCCCTTCCAGAAGTCCTTGTTGAGAAACATGGGATTCCGGTAGAGCGGATGGCTGTAGCCGCCCGAGCAGGGAATGCCTTCCGCGTTGAGGGCGGCGATGAACCGGTCGCGCGGCAGGCCGCCGAAGGCCGCGGGGTCGTAGGCGGCCATGAAGATGTGATAGGACATGCGCGTGACCTGCTCGTCGAGTCGCGCCGGCGTCAGCCCGGCGACCTGCGCGCGGAGGAGGCGATCCAGAGCGCGGCCATTCGCGTCCCGGCGGAGCGTCTGGTCGGTCAGGCGCCCGAGCTGAACGCGCAGGAGGGCGGCCTGGAATTCCGTGATGCGGTAGTTCCACCCCAGGCGATGGTGCTCGTACCAGGGCCGCCCGGGTTCGCGGCCGGCCCACAGGTACGACCGGCACCGCGCGGCCAGCGCCGCGTCGTTGGTGGTGATGATGCCGCCCTCCCCGGCCGTCATGTTCTTGGAGTTCTGGAAGCTGAACGACCCGGCGGCGCCCAGGGAGCCGCACCACTGCCCCCGCCACTGGGCGCCATGGGCGTGCGCGGCGTCCTCCACCACGTGCAGGCCGCGCCGCGCCGCGAGGGCGTTGATGGCGTCCATGTCCGCCGCCTGGCCGGCAAAGTGAACCGGCATGATGGCGCGCGTCCGCGGCGTGATGGCCTCCTCAATGCGCGCGGGATCCAGGTTGCAGGTGCCGGGATCGATGTCCACGAAGATCGGCACCGCGCCCACCTGCAGGATGGAGGTGGCCGACGCGATGAAGGTGTACGGGGGCACAATCACCTCGTCCCCCGGCCCGATGTCCAACGCGCGCAGGATGAGTTCGAGCGTGGCCGTTCCATTGCACGCGACGATACCGTGCTTGCAGCCGTGGCTGGCGGCGAACTCCTCCTCGAAACGGCTGGCGTGGGAGCGGTCGGCTCCGGCCTCGATGAGTTCCACGCCGTGGCCGTAGCCGAACTGCCACCACTTGCCGCTGTGCAGCACGTCCAGAAGCGCCGCTTCTTCACGTGCGTCCCAGCAGGGCCAGGCCGTGAAAGGTTGGGTGCGAACCGCTGTCCCGCCGTCTATGGCCAATTTCGTCGGCATCCGTTCCTCCTGGTTCAAGTTCGCGCGTTCGAGGCCGCTGCACGTCCCGGGCGGTGCAGCTTCCACGACGTCGCCCGCAGCGACGGCTCGTGCCAGATCGCGCCGAGAAAATACATGAGGTCGGGCACCCCCACGGCGCGGACGGCCTCAATCTGCTCCACGACCTGCTCCCCGTAGGTGGCGCCGAGTTTCTCCAGATTCCACCCGGACGTGGGAATGAACCCCACGCGATGCCCCAGCGACCGGTACACGTGCAGGCTGCGCAGCAGGTCCGGGATCTTCGGCCCGTAGCTCCAGTAGTCCCAGTGCATGAGGATGGTGGACTGGGGAATCTCCGGCCCGATCACGGCAAAGTCCCGCTCGAACTGCCCGGGAATCGTGATACAGAACACCTGCACCCCGGGAACGAGCGCAAGAGCGACACGCTCCATCTCCCGCTGGAACGCCATGCACGAGGCCCAGTAGAAGTCCGAAATCTCCTGCGCCGTCGCGGCGTCGAAATCCTTCCCCGTGGTTCTTGCGAACGCCGCCCGGCAGTGCGGGCAGTGGCAGGGAACCGCGTTCTCAGGCGGATGAAAGGAAACGCCGCCAAAGCCCCGATAGCGCTGCAGCACTTCCTGCGCGACGCCGACCGCATACGCCCGGCCGCCGGGATTGTTGTGGCACAGGTTCGAGGGGTGCCGGGTGCCGTTGGGCGAGATCGTTGTGCAATCGGGGTGCGCCCGGGCATAGCCCACGGCGTGGCCGGTCGTGCAGAACTGGACGTACAGTGTGACGCCGCGCGAGCGGATATAGTCCAGGACGTCCTGCAGGAAATCGTCGCGGACATTGGCGTGGTCGAGTTCCACGGCCTCGGGAAAAAGCGCGCTGGAATACGGCAGTTCGAACCCGTTCATCAGGAGCGTGATCATGTCGGCGCCCAGCTCGTCGACCAGAAAATCGATATGCGCTTTCCAGGTGCCCAAGTCCCAGGCCGACGACCACTCCGGCGCATCCTTCAACTCGGTGCCCTTGCGGTGGACGCCCCAGTCGCCCAGGTTCGCCGTGGCGACGTTGCCGTCAAAAGTGGGATCGAGCGTCTTCTCGCGGCTGGTTCCCCAGTCGCCGCGGCCGACGAAAATATAGTAACCGTACATCAGGCCCCTTTCTTGAGAACTCATCCCACAACCCCTCTGCCACAAGGAGCGGAGCCGCTTCCGGCTCCGGCCCTTCGATGGCACTCAGGGCAGGCCGGCGCGGGAAGCCGCGCCGCTCCCAGATGAGGCAGACAGGTCTTCAGATAGGTTCTAAGATCTGTAAGCAATAGTCCAGTTCCACCCACAGGTCCAGCAAGGTCATTTCCCTGTGGCGAGGAACTCGTCGATCAGCCGTACCTTGGCCTCGATCATGTCCACGCACGAGGCAAAGCGGCCGTCTGTCCGCGCCGCGGTGTCCAGCCAGGGCGCCTGCCGGTAGAGCGGCACGGCGTCCAGGGCGTTCTGGCGTTCGTCACGGGCAACGGCCTTCATGGCCTCCAACGCGCTGCCGTCGCCCTTCTCGAGTTGCTGCCGGGCCGACAGGAACTCGATAGTGGCGGCGCAGCTCCTGAAGGTTCGGTACACCAGTTCCGTGAGCAGCGCTTCCTCGCGCAGGTTCGCCCGGTCCGCGGCGGCCGAGACCACGGCGGCCGCGTCTTGCAGATGCTGCCAGGCCGCCCGGGCCTGGCGCGCGGCGACCTGGTACTCGCCGAGAATGATATCCCACCCATCGCCGGGACCTTCCCACTGGATGCCCAGGGCCCGCGCGTCGGGCAGCGCATCCATCACGAGGCAGGTCCGCGCCTGGTCGATCGGTCCGTGCGAAAAACTCTCCTCGTGCTCCAGCAGGTAGAACAGGTGGCCGTGGAAGACATCCGGCAGCGCGCCGCTCTTCGCGACCGCCAGGGGATGCGCGGGCCCCAGGAAACTCGGGCCGACGTAATAGATCGTCAGGCAGATGACGGGCAGGTGCTGCACCGCGCGGCTCATCTCCTCCCAAGCGCGCAAGACGTGCCCGGCTGCCTGGGGGCCGAAGTCCCGCCTGGCCAGGCGCCGAAGGAATTCATCGCGGCCCAGTTCGCCTCCATAGGCCGCCCACAGGCCCAGCGCCTCGGCCCGGGAATTGAACATCCCGAAAAACAACCAGGACTGGTGGACACCGCTGGGCTTCAGTTCGCGAACTCGCTCCCACTTGTCGGCCAGGTGCTGGAGCGCGGGCACATAGGGAAACTGGAAGACCTCCAGGCCGACGCCGGTTTCGGTCTTGATTATCAGCGGCAAGCCGCGTTCCCGCGTGACCCGCGCGATCTCCCGCAGGTTGTCCGAGGGCCCGGTGAAGTCGATGCTATAGTCCCAGATGTGCTTGGTGTAGCCCGGCTTGCGGTGCTGTTGATCTTTTTCGACGTGATGGAAGACCGCCACGCCGTCGGGCAACTGGCGGACCATTTCGAGCCGGTCGGGATGATCCCAGCCCGACGTGTTATAGGCCCAGGCCCCCACCCAAGCCTTGGGCTGCACGCTCGTGACGGCCTGGCGTACTACTCCAGTCAGGTCGGCCACGACCTTCTCCGTGGTCAGGGCGTGGCACCGCGGGCACGGCAGCGTGTTGCGATGCGCGTCCCACATCCGGCAGTGATACATCGACTCGCCGCCCACGATCAGGATCAATCCCGCCAGTTCCGGCACGCGCGTGAACAGGTTCGCGAAAGTCTCCCGGTAGAACTCCGCCGTCAGCGGATGCTCGCTGCACAGCACGTGCAGGCTGCCCTTGGATTCGTGGTCGCCAGGAACCAGGTGATCGACGACCCCGCGGGAGGAGTCCAACCCGGTCCCCCGCACGTCCGGCAGCCGCTGGAAGAGCGGATGGTTGACCCGCAATTTCGGCCCGACGACGAGGTAGCTGAACTGGACCCCGTAGCGCATGGCCCGCCGGGCGGCGTCCTGGAGCATCGCGATATTGGCGTCGTACTCGCCGCAATCGAGCTCCGGGAACACCCGGCTGCGGACGTAGCACAACAGGTCGCCGTAGATCATCATGGAGTTGACGCCGTAGTGCGCGTAGAGGCGGAAGGCGTCGTCGCTCAGGTACTCCGGGGAGAAATCCGGCACGGAATAGTTGCCGCCCCACGGGCCCTGACTGATCTGGACCGGCCAGGCCGCCCGGCGATAGAACACGCCCCGCGGCACAATGGGCCCCCGCCGGGTCCTCATTTCCCACTCCAGCCACGCCACGCCCGCCCACGAACCGGCTGCGCAGGAGGCCTCCAGCCGGATCCGTGTATCCGTACACGTGAAGCGGAAATCGCGGCCCTCGATCCCCGGGTCAACAGCCGCCTCGATGACGTTACGCGCCCCGGGGCGGACGGGAACCCCCATCTTGCCTAGGAAGTCCGACAGATCGGCGGCCAGTTCCTGCCCGGCCGGCCCCGCCGCGACAACCCGCCACTCGCCCGCGAGACGGATCTCCCCGGCGGCAGGTTCGGCGCCGGCATCGACGGCCATCAAGCGATGCGGATCGCGGCGTTCACGGCGTAACGGGTCGGCATTGGTTCGCTTCAGGAGATCGCGGATGAAGAGCGAATTATGCATGGGCTCTGCCTCGACTTGCGGGGTTCCATCATTCCGTCAGTGGCCGGCCAGGCAGCGGGCCGTATGGGCGATGACCAGACCATCATACTGGCGGGTGTCGCCGTGGCGGCCATCAGCGCCGGTCTTCTGGCCCTCGTACATCGCCCGCAGAGACGGGGCGATGGCCGAGGCCAGGTCGGGCAGCGCCTGCGCCGCGTAGAAGAGCCCCGGCACGCTGTGGTGATACCCCAGATACTTCCGGTTCCGGCCGGCGAACTGGCCGTCCGACTGCTGGCGCGAAAGCGCCTGGTTCGTGCTGCGCACGACCAAGTGCCGCAGTCGCGGATAGAACGGGTGGCGACGCGGCAGAACCGTCAACAGCTTGGCGAGGCCCTTGAGCGTGATGTTGCTGTAGCCCGTGTAGCAGTTGTGCCCGTCCTGCGAGCCGGACAGGTCCAGCCCCCGTGAGGCGAAATGGTTCGCATAATAGACCGCCCGCCGCAGCGTGTCCGGTTTCGGCTCGCGCCTGTAGAGGTCGGCGAGATGCCAGAGGGCGAAGGCGACGTAATTCTGGTTGTCTTCCCAGGGATACAAGTCGTACGCCGGCACGGCCCGTCGGGCGGCTGCCAGGTAACGCGGGTCATGGAGGACGTCGTACGCCAGCAGCAGCGCCTCGCTCACCGAACCGTGGGCGAAGGCGCCACCTTCGAACGGTTTTGGCAGTGTCGGGTCGTTGACATTGGCGCAGTGGCACGGGAACCAGCCTGCGGGCTGCTGGGCGGCCAGCACCCGTTCGCAGCATTCGCGAATACGTTGCCGGTAGACCGGCCGATCCTCCAGGTGTTGGCAAGCGATGATGTAGGGCTCAATGTTAAAGACGCCGCAATGGCACAGGCAGTGCACGGGGGCAGACTTTGAGCCCCAGGTCCCGCCGCCCAGGTATTGCTTATCCATCGACTCGTGCCAGGCCCGGAACGTGCGCCGCAGTTCGGTGGCGGGCGGTTCGCCCCGAAAGATCGGAACGCGGGCGGGAAGGACGATGCGGGCTCCTGGAAAGTGCTGGAACGTAACGACCCGTGCCGATCCAAAGCCGGTCAGGACTTCCAGCCGGTTCCAGTCGTCCGCCAACGGCAACCGGGCCGTCGTCGTCTCGCCGATGGTGCCGGTGCGCTCCTCGCCGTTCAGCGCGAGGATGAACTTGTCTGCATAGCCGGCATAATTGCCCGACTTGAAAGGCTTGAGGTCGCGTTCGGCGGTCGGGCCGCTCCACTCGACAGTAAAGTCCCCGGCCTCGGCCGCCAGGTCGTACGTCACGTCGATCCGGCGCACCGCGGGAAAGCGCGGCGCGGCCGCGGACCCGTCCAGGCGCAGCGTCCCCATGGCATCGGTGCGGACCGACCAGATGATCGACGAGCCCCATGAAACGAGTTCGCTGGTCTGGTAGCAACGGCGGCCGGCCGTAAAGCGGAGCGCGCCATCGCGCAGGCCGGACTGGAGCAGCCGCTTCTCGATGCGAAACGTGCCGGTCAGGACGCCGCGGCCGCGAATGACCCGCGCGTCGTATTCCCGGAGCCAGGGACGCGGCTTCTCCGAATAGAGCGTGTCCGGCTCCTGATCGGGCTTGCGCCACGGATAGTGGTCATTGTCGCCGGGCGCCTGCAGGCTGCGATCGTCCCAAAGCTGGGGCAGGCCGATGTGCTCGCCTTTTTCATTCAGACCGAAATACAAACCCCGCTGGTGGCCGTCGAGCTGGACGGCGCAGCCGAAATCCTCACGGTCGAGATCGACGAGTTCCGGGATCATCTCCTTGTCGGTCGGCCTGACGGCAGCGATGAAGACATAGAGGTTCGCGGCGTCCTGGTAGACCGCCAGGCGGGTGGTGCAGCACGGGAGTTCGCGGGGCAGATTGAGCGGGACGTGGGTCATGTCGACGCCACCGTCCGATGGGCAATAACGCAGAAAGTCGTCGACGGCGTGCGGCAGTCGGGCGACGTCGCGGGGCGTCAGCTTATCCCAGCGCTTGCGCCACGGCCAGGGCTGGGCCGTCAGGGTGGTGTCGAGGTATAGATTCCAGCGTTCGTTCATCGGGTAAGTAGTGGGCTGCATATCCGGCCTTTCGTGCATCGATGCAAAACAAGGGACCGAGCATGCCCTCTTGCCGCCAAAGCCGCAAGCGTTCAAGTTCACCCGGCGAAATGGCGTTCCACGCGACGGAGTTCGGCGGCGGCCTCGGACGAAATCTTGGGCGCCGTGTCGGCCAGCAGAATGGCCGCGGCCCGCGCGCGGGCCACGTCTGGTAGGGGACCGGGGCAATTCGCGCGCGGTTGCCGGTTCAGGATCTCCGGCTCGAACAGAACGTCGCGGTAGCGCGAAAGCGTGTGATCGGTCTCCAGGTAACTCCCGGCGCTGCCGACCTCGCGAATCAAGTCAAAGGGCAGTTCCTCTGCCGTCATCCGGAATCCCTGCCTGTAGCGCCGGCTGTAGTTGATCATCTCGTTGTCGATCACCAACTGGGCGGGAGAGAGGGTCAGCTCGGACTCCAACTGGCCCATGCCCCAGATGAGGCTAACGCCGTTGGCGGCGTGAGTATGGAAGCCGAACATCTTCTCCATGGCGGCCTGCTCGTCCTCGTAGACGGCTTCGGTGGAGACCCACGAGGACGATGGGATGCCGTAGAACCGGCCGAGGTCACCCGCGGCCTGCGCGAACAGGGCGTTCTCCGGTCCGCCGGTCACGGCCGTCGCATGTTTCATGTCGAAGACGTGGGCGAGGCCCAGGTTGTGGATAACGGGGCGGCCCGGTTCGAGCAGTTGATTCACCACGATGCCAGCGAGAATCTCGGCGTTGCCGACAGCGATGGAACCGGCCAACGTCACGGGACCGCTCACGCCGGCCATGGGTTCGCCGTTGATCGTCACGGGAATGCCGTGCCCCGCGCTCTTGAGGAAGACATCCAGCGCCAGGTGGGTCCAGCGCAACGGACCGTGCGCGGTGAAACCCATGCTGAACCAGTTGCCCGGGAAGACCGGTTTCATGGCCGCCAGCGCTTCCATGCCTTTCGCCGTGAAGCACAGGACCCGGACGTGCTTGAGGCAGTTCTCGGCGATGATGCGCAGGCCCGCGAAATCACGGTGCTGCGGCAGCACGTCGTGAACGGCCATGCCCATGACGCCCTGCACGTTTTCCAGGTGATCGCAAATCCGCGCCACGTCCGCGAGATCCGCCGACGCGGCCTCCCGCCGCGCCTTGCCGTCCCAGATGTACATGCCCGGGTTGGTCCAGTAGGCCGTGGTAGAACCCGGCTGCAGGGCCGTGACGCCGCCCCGGCGGTCCGCCAGCAGGACCGTGCGCGGCGCGAGGCCGAGGTAGTCCTGGACCATGCGGCGCGGGAAGCGCACCTCCTGGGCTTTGTGGCCGGGCTGCGCGCCGGCGGCCAGAAGCCGCGCCACGATCTCGTCGTGCTCCAGGCGCACCCCGATGTCCTCGAGAATCCGCAGTGTCTGGTCGTGCAGGAATTGAAGCTCCGTCTCGTTCATTGCTTTATACCTTTTGTGGATAAGCCGGCATCGGAAGCGCCCTGTGCGGCGTCCCACGGCTCGATCAGACTCAGGTCCTTGGCCGCGAGTTCGCGGTATAGATCCGGCAGATCGAACTGCTGGAGCACACCGGGCAGCATCGCAGAAAACGGCCAGGTCTGCAGCGGCGCCTCGGCCAGCGCCGCATACGAGCGCGGCGCATGGCGGAACGTTACGCGGCGAACCCTCTGATCCAGCAGCGCTGCCAGCGCGCCGGGGATCGCCCCCCACCCTTGGGCAACCAAGTGCACCTGGTCGTAGCCGAACGACTGCATCCAGTCCAAGGTACAGAGCACGTCGTGGACACGCCAGCCCACGTATGACTCGCCCAACAGCGGGGCAAAAGAGGCGTAGTGAAAGTCGCTGCCGTAACTGTGGAAGAAGGAGTCGGGCCGACAGGTGTCGGGGCGGGACTCGCCGATGCCGCGATAGTCGCACGCGAAGAAGGCCGGGGTCTTCGTTTGAAGCTCGCGCAGAAACGCATCCTCGCGTAGTTCCTGGTCCGAAGAGAGGTGCGGCAGATACAGCACGGCCGGCCCGGCGCCGCGCGGGGGCCTGGCCGAACGGTACTCGTCCTCGAGTTTGGTCACGACCGCCTGCGCGCCATAGCGCGGATCGGTTTCGAGCACGCACTGGTTGGCGTGCGGCCGCGCGTAGCCGCGGGGGGTCCAGGGGCGCAGGATGCGGTAGTCCGGCGGGCCGTTGCGCTCCGGGAGCTTGAGCAATTCCCTGACACGGCGCACCAGCTCCGTCCCCGACGGCGCACCGCGCACCGCGGTCAGCGCGCGCGACCGTTCGCGGGTGAACGCGGGCACGCCTTTCACACCGGGCAGGTCACTCACCTGCCCGGTCGGACTGCACCGGAGGCTGATGAACTCCTCGATGATCAAGTCCGGCTCGGGGTTGGGCGCGACGATGCCGGCGTGCTGGTTGAAGAACGCATACATCGCCTCGCGGGCGCCCTGCGAGTAGCCGTGCCCCCCATTCCCGACATAGTAGGCGGCGTTCTCCGCGGCGCCGAGCAGCCGATAGACATGGCGCAGCCGCTCGAAGGCCTCGAGCGAACCGCGCTGGTCGAAAAAATCCTGTTCCTCGGTAAGCAGGAGCACCGGGTTCGGCGCGCGCGCCAGCAGCAGGTCGCTGTGTTCAAGCCCAGCCGCCAAGACCCCCGGGGGACACTGCTCGGCGTCGATCGGCTCCTCGTTGATGCCGTTGTGCTGCCAACTCGAGACCCAGCAACAGGGCGCGGCCATGGTGATGCGAGGATCGCAGGCCGCCGCAAAAGCGGTCATGGTGCCCCCGCCGGAAAGACCGGTCACCCCCACGCGCGCCGGGTCGACGCCCTCATGCCCGAGCAGCACGTCGAGCGCGCGGATGCCGTCCCAGACAAACCAGCGGCCGAGCCAGTCGCCGGTGAGTTCCAGTTGGCAGTCTATCGCGTTGTGTTCCTTGACGCTGGGATAGGTGGGACCGGGACCGAACAGCGACTCGCCCTTGCCATCCGGGTACTGCAGGCGCTCCCCCTGCCCCAGGGGATCGAACATCAACACCACGTAGCCCATGCGGGCGAGCGACTGCGAGTGCCGTTGATAGGTGTCGCCGGCCTTCGCATCCCATGTGTGCCCGCACGGACAGAGCACGGCGGGCCGCAAACCGGCAGGCCCTTGCGGCACGTAGAGCAGCGCCGACACCGTGAAACCCAGCCGGCTGTCAAACAACACCTTGCGCACACGATATGCGCCGCGATCGAGTTCGCCGGTAACGCGCACATTAAGCGGCGTCCTCTCCGGCCACGGTCCGAACACTTGCTCGACCTTACCGCGCACGTCGGCGCAGTAGGCCAGCGCCTCTGCGCGGGTCTTCAATCCCATCACACGGTCGTGGTTGGCCCGGTAGTTTTCGCGCAGGCGGCGGGTCAGGTACTCCTGCATCATCCGGGGAAACCGGTTCAAGGGGGGCATACCGTTAGGGGTGGTCATGTCTTACTCCGTGGCGGAAACCTTAGCTGTGCCCTCTGGCGCAGATCAAGCACCGATCTCCCCACGACCGTTCTCAGTATGGCGTTGGACCCCAGCAACCTTGTGTCCCTGCCGCACGAGGCGGCAGGGGACGTGGGCCATAGCGTGACCCCATTTGCGCGCTTGTACGCCCCATTTGCGCCTACTATGCTGCGGTCCACGGTAGAGGTGTAAACCACACTTTGTGAGAGGAAAATCCGTCATGACGAAAATCACGCTTCTCGGCGCCGGCAGCGGCTTCACACAACCGCTCTTCACCGACATTCTTAACATCGAAGGTCTCGACGAGGGCGTCATCGGCCTCGTCGACCTCGACGGCGCGCGCCTCGCAGTGAATGTCAAACTCATGCAGCGCATCCTGGCGTTGATGGGCAAGAAGGGCTGGCGCGTGCAGGCCTCCACGGACCGCCGGAAGGTCCTCCCGGGCACCGACTATCTCATCAGCACCATCGAGGTCTCCGGCGTGCCCTGCGTGCGCGCCGACAATGACATTCCGCTCAAGTACGGCATCGACCAGTGCATCGGCGACACCATCGGGCCGGGCGGCGTCATGAAGGCGCTCCGCACGCTCCCGCCGTTCCTCGGCATCCTGGAGGACGCCAAGCGACTTTGCCCCAGCGCGCTCATCCTGAACTACACGAATCCGATGTCGATGATGACGCTCGGGGCTGTGCGTTCAACCCAGCAGCCGTTCGTCGGGCTGTGCCACTCGGTACAGGGCAACTCGCGCCAGATCGCCGATATACTCTCTGTGCCCTACGATGAACTTGAATGGCAGTGCGGCGGCATCAACCATCTTGCCTGGTTCACCACCCTTCGCTGGCAGGGCCGCGACATGCACGCGCGGCTCCGCGCCGCCGCCGATGACCCGGAGGTGATCGAGTCGTTCCCGATCCGGACGGATCTGATCCGGAACCTGGGATACTTTTCGACGGAGAGCTGCGGCCACTTCTCGGAGTACGTGCCCTACTACCGCAAACGCAAGGACCTGCTCAAGCTTCACTGCCGCCCCGGCTACTCGGGCGGCACGAGCTTCTACGCGAACAACTGGCCGGCGTGGCGCAAGGCCACCGACAAGGCGCGCCAGGACATGGCCGACGGGAAACGCGACATTTCGCTGGCGCGCGGACACGAATACGCCTCCGACATCATCGAGGCGCATCGCTTCGGCCGCCAGAAGGTCATCTACGCGTCCGTGAAGAACACGGGGCTTATCCCGAACCTGCCCCAGGACGGCGTGGTCGAGGTGGCGACACTGGTGGATCGACGCGGCTTCCAGCCGACCTATTTCGGCAACCTTCCCGAGCAGTGCGCTGCGATCTGCCGCTCGAACATGGCGGTCTTCGAACTGTGCGTCCAGGGCATCCTGAACAACGACCGGGAGCCCGTCATTCACGCGATGATGATGGATCCCCTGTCGGCGGCCGTCTGTTCGCTCTCCGAGATCCGCAGCATGGCCGAGGAACTTTTTGCCGCCGAGAAGCCGTTCATTCCAGCGTGGTGCGCCAAGCCCAAAGCCGTGGCGCCGGCATCGGCCCGGGGCGAGCCGATCACACGCGGCGTTCACACGGTCGACGTGAGCGGCATCCTGCCGCCCGCGGACCTGACCGCCCTGCCCTACCCGAAGGCCGCCTCACTCCGCCTTAAGACACGCACGTTCGCCAGCCGGTTCCTGGACCGGCACGAGGAACTGCAAAAGGCGGGACCGGCCCTCGTCTACTACCGGTGCAGCATCACCTGCGCCTCGCGCATGGAACTCCGGGCGCTTTTCGCCTACGACGGACCCGCCAAGATGTGGATCGACGGCAAGGAAGTATTCCTCGACCCCAGTGGAACGAACCCGGCGGGATGCGACAAGGCGAAGATTCCGTTCAAGGCCTCGAAAGGCAAGCATGAGATCCTGATGGCGCTTGACTCACACAACGGAGCAGCATGGGGAATCGGGATCCGGTTCGAGAGGACGGACCTGAGCGCCCGCGATCGCGCCAGGGGTGTCCTGCCCTCGCAGCTTCCGAAAATTAACGGCCAAAACCTGAAGGCGGGCGTGGCGGCGGTATCCTCCATGTCGGCACGGGCGTAAAGAGGAGGAGCCCGCATGACTCAACCGCCGCGCCGGGCGCCCGCCACCCGCAAGGGAATCCGCATCCCCGTCCCCAGGACGCGCGATCCCTTCGTCAACACACCCCTTCGGTCCATCGGGCCGGGGGCCGACGGTGTGGAGCGCTTCTGGATCTCCACCTGGAATGCCACCAGCGGCTGCCTGGCAACCCTCGTCACGGAAGACGGGCGGCACCGCATCTACCGGTTCCCGGAGTTCGGCGGGTTCTACAGCATGGCGCAGGAGGACGCGGACACGCTGTGGTTGTGCAACATGCTCTCCAGCGTCGTGCGCCTGTCGCTCGGCACCGGGCGCTACGAGACCTTCCAGACCGGCGCTCCCCATGCGTTGATGTTCCAGGGCATGATTCTCGATCCGCCCACCGGCAAGCTCTTTGCCGCCGCCTATCCTCCGCCGGACACCGCGGCCTTCGTGTTCGACATACGCACGCGCAAGCCCGTCAAGGTTTTCGACAACATCGGCCCGGACCGTTACGCCGATCACTACATGCGCTTCAGCTTCCCCAACGGCGACGGCACCTGGTCCTTTGTGCTGCACTGCCCGGGCGAGTCCTTCGGGCGCTGGGATCCGCGCACCGACACGGTGGAACTGCGACGGTTCAACGATGGGCTGGACACGGAGGACATGAGCCAGGGGACGACTTACTCGCTGATCCCAGGCGACCCCGGCTGGCGCTATGTCCCCGGGCGCGGCTGGTACGACGGGAAGTCGGGCGTCTTCACGCCCGCACCGGTGCCGCCGCGCCGCGAAATGACCTGGTTCGACCGGCTCGGCGACACGGCCTGGGGCGCAAGCGGGCAAGGTCCGCTGGAGGTGGGGGCCTGGAACCTGGCGACCGGGGACGTGCGCATCGTGTGCAGCATCCCGGACCTGCCGCACCATAACATCGCCCTCGCCCGTTCCGGCAAGCTGATGGCCGTGACGCTGTACGGCGACCTGCTGCGGCTCGACGGCATGACCGGCGCCCTGGAACTGTCGCGGCGCCTGCCGACGGATTCCGTCGGCTCGAGCGACTGCATCTCCCGCCTTGATAAGCACCGCCTGCTGGGCACGCCCTTCATCACCCAGCGTTTCTGGGAAGTGAACCTCAAGACACGCCGCGGCGTCGATTGCGGCCGCGCCGCGCCAGGCTTGGGACAGATCTGCCGGACCTGCGCCGTGGGCGGCAAGGTCTACATGGCCGCCTACACGGGCGGCGAATTGGTCGAGTATGATCCCGCGCAGCCCGCGCGGTTTCCCGAGAACCCGCGGGTGGTGGCGGATCCGCCGCACGGCATGCGCCCCGAGGCGATCGCGGACGACGGGCGGCGCGTGTTCTACGCCTGCAACCACGAGTACGGGCGACTCGGGTGCGTCGTGACGCGCTACGACACCAAGACGGGCGACGCGCGATATCACGACGACCCGGTCCCCGGCCAGCAGATCCGAAGCCTGGTGTATGACCGGGCCACGCGGAGTCTCGTGGCCGGCACGACCCTGCACGGCGACTGCCAGAGCGCCGTGCCGACCTCGGACCGCTGCTTCTTCGTGCGGCTCGACGCCGATACGCGCGCGGTCCGGGGGCAGGAGCCCGCGCCGGCCGGGACCGAGCTCGCACACGTGGCGGGCCCGATGGGGCCCGGCCGTGTGCTGGGCATGTGCCACGGGACCCTGGCGGGCGGCTCGCGGGCCTGGCGCTGCTTCACGTTCGACGTCCGCACCGGGGCGGTTCCGGAAGCGGAGGCCATGCGCGCCCTGCCCGACGGCCTGTGGTCCGTGGTCGCGACCGGCCGCCCCGGGCTCTTCGTCCTGGGCGGAGCCGACCGCTGGGAACTGTGGGACCTGCGCACGTGGCGCAGCCTGAGCGTGCTGTGCCGCGAGAGCGGCGTCCATCGCGCCTATGTCCAGGATCGCTCCGTCTACCTGGTCCGCGCGAAGGAAATCGTGGTCCTCGACGACGTGCTGCCGGCCCGTCATAGGTGACCGCAGGCCGCCACAGCCGCTACCGGCCGGGGACGGCCGGCTCCATAGCTACACCTTCGCATGGAGCCGGCGGTCCTCCGCCGGTAGATCATGCCATAGCTGCAACTTCGCTTGGAGCCGGCGGTCCTCCGCCGGTGGATCGCTCCATAGCCACGGCTTCACTCTGGCTGACCGACGCGCAGCTTGAGCCTCAGCATTCGCTGCAACTTCGGTTGGTAGGCGTGGCCGAAAAATCCGAAGATGTACTCGTACTGATCCCCGGTTAACTGGCGGAAGAGACCGTTCATGGCGCAGTGATGCGTGGTGAAGGGGTTCTTCTCGTGGTCGCGCTGGATGATCTGCTCGGGCGTCCAGGTCTTTCCATTATCGAAGCTGCGGGCCAGGTTCAGACCGTACAGATCCTTCTCCGGCAAGTCGTAGTACGTGCGTGAATAGGGAATGCGGCAGCCGATCAACAGGGATCCGTCGGGCAAGGTCAGCCCCCGGCCTATGGTCGCGCCCGTGCCCGGCAGGTTGGTCGGCTCGGGCTTGCTCCAGGTCTCGCCGTCGTCGCGGGATTCGGACCGGAAGAACCATGTGTCTGCATTGCCGCCGCCTGGCACGCCGCGCCCCAGCTTCTCGCGCCCGCGAATGATCGAGACAATGGCGCCGTCCCCGGTGAGGAAAAGGGTCTGCTCATTGAAACCCGCCGGGTACCCCTTCACGGTGGGGTTATCGCGGATGGACAAATCGGCTTCATAGCCGACGGTATTGAACCGCCACGTTTTCCCGTCGTCGTCACTGATCAGCACGCCGCAGCGCCAGTTCTCGCCCCGCTGGGCGATTCCCCACATGGTGAAAATGAGCCGGCCCGACGGCAGCTGGAACCCGCCCTCCAGCCACTGCTCGGCAAGGAAGGTGCCCGGAGGCCATTCGACGATCTTCATCGCGCTCTCCGCCTGTCCCTTCTCCCGGCGTGCGTACAACACCATGTAGGCCCGCATGGATAGATCCTGCTGACGCGTTCCTTCCTTGGCGTCAAGCACCTGATGGAGTCCCGTATACAACACCGTGCCCGCCCGGGTTCGGAAAAAGGGCCCCCAGAAGAAACTCTCCTTCTGCAAGTCCTTTACGCGCGGCATGGTGACCAACTCCGGCGCACTCCACGTCTTCCCGCCGTCCTTCGACCGCACCAGATGCACGTGTGTGCCGACCCAATCGTCCTCAACGTAGTCGGCGATGAGACTGTGACCGAAGCGGAACGTCAGGTCACCGTTGTCTTCCGTAAACAGACCGCCGCCGATGACGTCCTTGAAGCCCTGGTCGCGAAGGTCCAGGAAGACGCCGACATCCTCCACTGCAACGGTGCTTCGCCGTCGGTCCGGCGCCTGAATATCGGAGCCCTTTTCAACGCCTTCTGCGTTCTTCTTCATATCGTTTCCTTACAGCGCGGCAAGCGGCCCGATCGGGTAATGTCCGTTGGCGCCGAGGGTCCGCACCAGGGCTTCGTAGTTCGCGGGTTTGGTCCCGACACCCACGGAGTGCGAGGTGCCCAGGATGAACCCGCCGCCCGGCGCCGCGTGACGCAAGGCATAGAGGACCTCGCGGCGGACGTCCGCGGGCGAGCCCGCGGTCATCGACTCCACACTGGCCCCGCCCCAGAGCGCCAGGCGTCGGCCGCATTGTTCCTTCAGCAACCGCAGGTCCATGCCGGCCGAAAATTGGATCGACTGGTACACGTCGATCCCCGCCTCGATGAAGAGCTCGAGGAGTGCCGCGTTGTTGCCGCAGGCGTGCTGGATAAGTTTCTTGCCACGCCCATGCACCTCATCCGCCACGCTGCGGATCCCCGGAAGTATCCAGCGCCGGAAAAGCGCCGGTGCCACAAAGGGCCCGCCGTTGTGGGCATAGTCGGTGGACAGCATAACCGCGTCCGCGCCAGGACAGCGGTCGAGAAGCTTGCGCGTCAGGGCGAGTGCCTTCCGGCGTTCCACATCCAGCCAACGCTCGACATGCGCCTCGGCCTCCAGCAGATTGATGAGGGACTCCTCGTACGTGAGGCCGAAAAGCGGATAATCGAAGCCCAAGGGCAGGCGCAGCACGATGAAGTGCGTCGCGCCGAACCGCTCGATGAGGGCGTCGAGCGCCACGAAACACGAGGCATCCGGAAGCGCGGGCTCCCGGTAGACGATGGATTCGAGGGGCGGCAACGGATCGCCATGCGGTGAATCGTCCCGCATCTGGATCATCCAGTTCTGCGGCGAACGGGCGAACCAACGGCCGTCCCCGTGGGTGTAGAGACCGTCCGGCGCCTGCCGCCAGGGCTTGTAGGATCCGTTACGGGGCGGCATGAGGGTGAGGATGACGATGTCCCAGCCGAAATGCTCCACGACCTCGGCGTAGTCGCGGCGATAGTCCTCGGCCAACTCCTCCCACCGGCCTTCGGCCAGCGCCTGGTCCTCGAGGAACCGGCCCCGGAACAGGCTCGGACGCCCGAGCACGTGGGTCACCATTTCGAAATCGACGGCGAACTCGCCGAAGGGCACGCGATCGGGTTCTTCAAAAGCCAGCGCGCGCCACACCCGTTCCTTCGATGTCATCATGCGTTACCTTTCTTGGATTCGTTCCGCAGGAGGGGCCGGCATTCAGCGGCGAGCAGATAGCCGGGGTCCTCGTGCACGCGCTGCGTGACCAGCCGGATGATATCGCGGATCCTCACGTTCGTAATCCGGGCCGCGCCGACCGTTGCGACGTGCAGCACACCCTGACGGTCGAGGAGTTCACGGACGGGCGAAAAATCGTTCCAGTAGCCGTCCTTCCTCAGGAATTCGACTGCGTTGCTCGGCGTCCGCCGTCCATCCGGCCACACCACTGTGCAGTCGCGGAAATCCCTGTACTGGCGATACGGCACGCGCTCGTACTCCTCAACGGCGTGCAGAGCCGTGCAGCATTCGAACGTCACGCCGAGGAACAGGCACCAGGCATCGAGGCGGATGAGGGCTTCGAAAACACTTTCCGGCCCGTAGGCGCTTGCACTGTCGCGCGTCAGCTCCGACGCCTGGCGGCCGATGGCGGCGACCGAGTGACAGATATGCGGGCTACGAACGGCTTCCGTCCGCAGCCGCAGGGCCTCGCAGATCCGGCCTGTTTCGGAGGGTGTCTTCGCCATGTCGAACTCGGCTCCGTGTGCGTCGTGCATACTGTCCCAGGTAAACGTTGGCACGACCACCGTTCCCGCCGGGCCGGCCACGCTCAGCAACGCATCGACCACGGCATCGGCCCCGCCCTGGACATAGCCAAAGGAACTCAGCGAGGAGTGGACGAGGACCACGTCGCCCTCCCGCATCCCCACGGATCGGAGTCCTGTCTCAATATCCCGCTGCATCACGACCGTCTTTACCGGCTTCTGCTCGTCGCCCATGGTGTCTGCCCTTCGCTCACTTTGCCTTGCGTCCAAGTTGCCTACAGCCGGCCTGAATTATAGCGGGCCACGATGCCCACGCGACCTCTAAGCCCGGTAATATCCACGTCGCCCTTGGCCGCGTCAAAGCGCCTCCACGCGCGGCCGTTGACGGTCACCGCGCGGATCGGCGTCTTGTCCGGGTGCCGGAACCGCACCCACACCCGCGGCGCGTCCTGCGGCCCGCGCAAGTTCCCCTCGAATACGAGTTCGCCCCGGCTGAGCTTCGAGATCCACCGCGCATCCACTTCGCCGTAGGCGGTCCGGACGCGCTCGATCCGCGTCTCCTCGCCGTTCTTCAGCCAGGCGCGCGGCAGCGCGCGGCCCAGGTGCAGGTACTCGGGCGTGCTGTAGACCAGCATGTAACGAAGCCACATGACAGAGTTCGCCTCGTCGCTGGTCTTGATGGTGGCCGAATTGTCGAACCCGAGTTCGGGCAAGGGATGCTCGACCATCCCGTTGACCTCTTCGCGGTAGGTCGACACGAAGGCGTTGAAGAACATCCACAGGTAGATCTCGATCTCGTCGCGGTCCAGGTGCGGCATCAGCCCGGCCAGCAGGTTCGGCTGCATGGAGAATCCGCCGCGCGCCCACACGTTGCGTTCCGGGTCGCGGATCGCGTACCCGTACGGCGGCTTGTGGTACAGGTTGTCCGCATAGTCGTGGAGAATCCAATCCGCCTGCCGGGAGCGCGGACCATATAAGCCGGAGATCAGCAGGTAGACCGCGCCTTCGAGCACTTCGCGGATCCAGCCGGTGTCGCGGCCGCGGCAGTACAGGCGGCTCGGGTAATGCGGCACCCAGCGGCCGTCGCGCAGTTTGACCACGGGCGCGTAAGTGCGATTCAGTTCGAGGCCGCGGATGAGGTCGCGCCGATAGGCATCCGATTCGCGCCGGACCCGCGCCGCCTCCGCGTGCCCGAACCGCTCCAGGGCCTGGGCCGCCGCGTCCGTGGCGCGCCACGTGAGCACGTTGGTGGAGAGCCAGTAATAGAAATCGGTGACATCTTCCAGGCTGCCGGCCGGCAGGAAACCCCGTTCCCAGCCGCGCGAATGCGGCAGCGGCTTCCGCGTGTTGCGGCGCTGGCGGAAGACCCAGTCCGCGCCCTTGACTACGGCCCCGGCCACAGTGGCGAACCAGCGGGCGTCGCGGCTCATCCGGTAGTGTTCGGCCAGGTACCACAGCGCCCAGCCGTGATGCTGGTTATAGTCGCCGCACTCCCACCCCTTTGCCCCGAAGAACGCGCCGTCGAAGTCGGTGAAGTTGCCCGGCTGCCGGGCCTCGCCCTGGGCCGCCACGTAAAGCTGCAGGCGGCGTCGGACGCCATCGGTGAACCCGCGCTGGTCGAGTTCCTGGATGATCATGCACGCTTCGTTGATGAAGTTCGTATAGGTGGAACTGCCCACCGAAGTCGTGATCAGGTGCGGGGCGCCGGGGATGACATTGTCCGAAAACTCCACGTACGTCCCATGGGCGGCGTGCACCGCGTTGAGCGGCGGGATCGGCGTGGTGAGCGTGCAGCCGGCGCCGATCTCCCGGCGCCAGAAGGCGGCGACTTCGCGGCAGGCACGGTCGAAGTCCAGCGCCTGCAGCGCCCGGCGCTCGGACGGGGTGTCGAGATCGATGAACGGGATCTTGACGAGGAGTTCACAGGTCTCGCCGGGCCCGAGCCGCTTGACCCAGGCCGGTCCGGCTTCGGTCCGCGTCGCCGCCATCGTGCCTTCAACCGTCGCCCGCAACACCGTGCGTTTCCCAAACCGCGAGGTCACGCGACCGCCGGCGACGGCGACGGGCGTGAGTTTCAACAGGTCCGGCCGCGGCAGCCGGTAGCTGTCCGCGCTCCCGTACGTGTAGCGCCACCCGCTTTCGGAGAACGACAGCGGCAGCACGGCCTTGACCGGCATGTCGCCGGCGTTGCGGAAGCGAAAGCGGACAAGGAGTGCCGTGGGTTCGTTGAATGTCAGTTCGCCGGCCAGCACGCTCTTCATCACCGGCACGCACACGGCCCGCTGTTCGCATTGCAGTCCGCCCTGCTGCAGATGCAGGTTGGAAATCGGCACCGGCGCCGGGTCCATGGACCGGGCCACGGCGATCCAACGCCCCAGGCCGAAGAAAAACTGCGCGTTCGCCGAGGCTCGATAGCGCGGTTCGGCGTCCGGAAGCCGGCCGCGCGCGTTGATATCCTGGCGGTTGAGCAGCACGTCGCCCGTCGGCTCGATGCGGAAGCGCTGGGGCGAATGCTTGCAGCCCAGGTTGAAGTTCACCGAATGGCCGCGCACCTGCCCGTAGAAGGCGCCCGCAAAGCTCTGGTCGCCACGCGCCGTGATCGTGTCCAGGATGGGTTTCCTGCCATGCTGCCCGCGGTAGTCCTCGAAACTCACGGTCGCATCTGCCAGGGTCACGTAGACACCCTGGTCCACGAACCAAACCGGGCCCTGCCGGCGCAGGTCGGCGAGCGAGACCGTGAAGGACTCGCGGTCCAGGCGCAGCGTCAGGTGGCCGTCATCGCCCGCGTAGGGATTGACCTGGTCCATATGCGCGAGATCGACGGCAAAAACCCGGCGGGCGGCCCCTCCGGTCAGCACGCTGTTCTCCCGCACCCGAACGCCCTGAAGAACGTGCAAGCCGGCCACGACGGCGTTGTAGGTTTCGAAGGCGATGCGCCGGCCCGGCGTGCGCTTCCCCGCGTCGAGTTCAACCCTCAGTTGGCTGCGGGCGGCCGGCGAACGGGTATAGACCGCAATAGACTCCACCTGTTCCGCCGGAATCCCGTCGATCCGCAGGGCCAGAGTCCGGCGGAAGTCCACGTCATAGTCAGGCCCGATCCCCTCGTGCCCCTCGCGCGACAGGGGCAGAAATCGAAAGGCGACCGTGGAGCCCTGCCGGGCGGCCCGGATGCGCGCCGCTTGCCACTCGCCGTTGAACCAGTCGTCCATCGGCAGCCAACCGAAGGCGCCCGGGTCCCCGACCTCGGTGCCGGACGCGCCGGCGCCTTCCTCGAAGCGGCGCCGCGGCCACTGGTGCCGCCGGTACGACAGGCCCACCCTTCCGGGCACGACGCCGCGCACGCGAACGACGACCTCCGTGATGTCCCGCACCTGCTCGAACCACACTTCGCCGGCCGGCGTGTTCGGCAGCGCAAAAGCGCGGATGTCAAACCGCGAAACCGCCTGGACGCGCTTTCCTTGGACTTTGGTCTTCTGCATGTGCTTCTCTCCGTATCAATCGAGCATCTTCAGTCGGCGCCATTGTGAAGGAGGCCGATGACCGACAGGACTTTCGTCACCTCAGGCTCCCTCCGGCAAAGTCGATCATTGCGCACTATGCCAGACCCGCGCCGTAGCTGCTACCCACTTTATCAAGTGTCATTGACGCAGACTTCGCTCCCGTGTCCATTACGGCCCTGTCCATCATCCGCATTGGGCAATACGCCGTTAACCGCCTGAATCCTTAGCGAAGCGGGGAGAGTTGCGCCGAAGGGTTAGAAAAGGGCTTGACTGTAATAACCTATTGGGTTATAAGTATCCGCATGAAGGCGCACTACCGGAAACGCAAGACACGCTATGAGTTTGAGCTGACAGG
>CAITUY010000175.1 GCA_903895695.1 uncultured bacterium | reverse complement strand
CCTGTCAGCTCAAACTCATAGCGTGTCTTGCGTTTCCGGTAGTGCGCCTTCATGCGGATACTTATAACCCAATAGGTTATTACAGTCAAGCCCTTTTCTAACCCTTCGGCGCAACTCTCCCCGCTTCGCTAAGGATTCGGGCCACCTAGCGCCCGGACTCGGGCGTGCGCCGCCGTTGAGTGATCTGATAGGGTCCGGCGCGGAACAGCACGGTCTCGTCGGATCCCGCGTGTGGCATGAGACCGTCCGTATAGAGAAGTACGCCGTCATCTGGCAGATCCCGGAGCCTACCGTTGAACGGTTTGGGCCACCGACCTGTCTTCAGGTAGTAGGAACCTTCATCGTTGGTCGACAGGGCTCCCGCAAAGACGCGCGCATTGCTCCGCGTGCGAAGCCAGTCGAGCACGCTCGCCCAATTCGAATCGGGTGGCGCCTGGACGCGGAGCGGTAGTACTGCCGCCAGCAGGCCCGCCGCCACCACGACCGCGCCGGCGGCGGGCAGCGCACGGCGATAGCAGCGACGCAGGGATCCCCACGGCAGGCGAACAAGTCCATGGCCGGCCAGCAAGGCCAGCGCGGGATAAAGCGGTAGCTCGTACCTGGGGTGCTTGTCGGGAAAAACCGATAGTGCCACAAACCATCCGATCGCCCACAGGCCGGCCAGGAGCAGTCCGTCCCGGTGGCGTCGTGAGGACGCTCGGGTCACCGCGATCATGACGCCGGTGCCAAGGGCGAGCAGCCACGGCCAGTAGGTCTGGCCCATCTCGACGGCATAGTACCACGGCGGTTCGGTGCGCCCCCGGCCCAGCGTCCGCGCGGCGACCTCGTTTCCGAAATAGGCGGTCGTGAACGCGGTCCCGTGCTGCACGGCCATGGCCACGTGCCAGGGGGCCGCCACCGCCAGCGCTACGGCCAGTGTTCCGAGCAGGGGGAGGCCGCGGGCAGCGCGCCCGGTGACCGCCAGCCAGACGGCCAGCAGGGGCAACGCGAGCAGGGCCATGAGCGGCTTGCAGAGCAGCGCCAAGCCGAGCGGCAGGCCGGCCAGGGCAAAGAGCCAGGCCGAGTGCCGGCGCCGGGTGCCTTCCACAACGAGAAGAACGCAGGCCAGCATGAAGGCCAGTTGCCAGAGATCGAGCGAGATCTCGCGCGTGCGCCGGAAGAATTCGTAAGTCAGCGCCAGCACGAGGCCGGATACCAGCGCCGTGGTGCGGCCCAGGAGCCGGCGCGCAAGACTGCCGGTCAGCAGCACGCACAGGGCGGCCGCCGCGACCGACGGCAGGCGCGCGGCGGGCAGGCTGACCCCGGCCGCATGCAAGACGAAGCCGTGGATCCAGAAGACGAGAGGAGGCTTGTTGAAGTAGGGGACGGTCGGCTGCAGGTGTGGAGTCCAGAAACAGGATGCATCGCGCCAGGCCTGCAGCCCCACGGCCGCATAGCGGCCCGTGTCGGTCCTGAAGTCGCCCTGCTTCAAGTGCGGCAGTGTCACCGCCAGCAAGGCCAGCACGGGCAGCAACAGGGCCCAGGCGCGACGGTGGACTGGGGAACTCAACATGGCCGATGAGCATAACCGTCCGAAGCGGCTCCGTCGAGAAACGATGGGTCGCAAAGGCAACGCTGGCTATCCCTGGTTCCCTGCGCCTGGGGGAGGGTGCCGGTCGGCGGCATCCGCGGCGCACAGTGGCAGGACGACCGTGAACTCGCTGCCATGTCCGGGGCTGGACGTTACGGCGATTTTACCCCCGTGGGCATGAACGATGGCGCGCGCCAGACTGAGTCCCAGCCCGTTGCCCGGTTGGTTGCGGCTGCTGTCGCATCGATAGAACCGTTCGAAGACACGGTCGACTTCGTCCGCGGCAATGCCGACCCCCGTATCGCGGACAGAGAGACGCGCGTCACGCTGGCCGGCGCTCAGGGCGACCGCCACTTCGCCCTCTACCGTGTACTTCAATGCATTATCGAGGAGATTGGAAAGCAGGCGCTGGATCTTTCGACGGTCCGCCCGCACGATCACGTTTTGGGCGATCGCGGGCGTGAGCACGATGCTCTTTTCTTCGGCCACGAGCTGGAACAGTTCGGCAGCCCGGTGCACCTCGGCGCCCAGGTCGAACTCCTCCAGGTTCGAGCGGCCGATTCCGACCTCGGCTTCGGAGATATCGAGCATGGTGTTGATGAGATTCAGCATGCGGTCGCATTCTTCGACGATGCTGCCGATGGTCTCCGCGGGATCGTGGGCGGCGCTACGCTGGGTCGTGATGGCCATCTCGGCCAGGCCGCGGATTCGCGTGATCGGGCTGCGCAGGTCGTGCGCGATGTTGTCGTTTACCTGGCGCATTTCCGCTATCAGCAGGGCAATGCGGTCGGCCATCCGGTTGAACGCGTCCGCCAGCAAATCGATTTCGGCGCCCCCGCCCGGCGTGGGCATCCGTTCGGAAAACTGGCCGTTGGCCATGCGCTCCGCGGCCCGGGTGACGCGCCGCACCCCGGACATGGCCTGCACGCCGATGCGGCGCCCGACCAGGATGGCCACGGTCAGCATGACCAGGCCGATGATGCTGGCCGTTCCGCGGAACAAGAGAAGCAGGCGGTCCCGGTCGTCCAGGTTCACACCCAATTGCAGGAACCGTCCGCCCCCCGCCCGCATGGACAACACGCGGGCTGACCGCGGTCGCTCCGGCCCCTGCAGGAGGACGGTCTGCAGGGCGGGGGTTGCCGCATTGGTGAACGATAGCCGGATGGCGTCCAACGGCGGCCAGGACGATACATCCGAGTGCGCCAGAACCTGGCCTGTGCGGGATAGCAGCCGGTAGAAGCCGTCGTTGTGGCCGTGGGCGGCGACGTCGGTCGAGAAGAGGGCCTGGATTTCCGCAATATCGCCGCGCAGAACGACGGGGTACAGTTCCATGGCCTTGGCCTGCATCCCCATGTCGATGGCCTGTTCCGTATAGGCCGCCACGACGAGGTAGAGCATAGTCAACCCGCTGGCGGCCAGGATGCCGAACAGCAGCGCGTAGAGCAGGGTCATCCTGAAGGCGACGGAACGCGCTGGCCTAGGCAAGCTCATCGAGGACATACCCCACTCCGCGGACAGTCCGGATGATGTCGCGATCGGTACCTTCGTTCAACTTGATGCGCAGCCGGCAGACGCACGTTTCGACAACGTTGGTTTCGGGATCGAAGTTGTAATCCCAGACATGTTCCATGATTGTCGTTTTGGAGATCACCTTGCCCACGTTGCGCATCATATATTCCAGGAGCGAGAACTCGCGCGGTTGCAGGTCGACGGGTTTGCCCTCGCGCGTCACGCGTCGTTTCACGATATCGAGTTTCAGATTGCCCAGCGTGAGGCACATGGACTCCGTGGCGCCGCTGGCGCGGCGCATCAGGGCCTGCAGGCGTGCCAGCAGTTCCGAGAACGCGAAGGGCTTTACGAGGTAATCGTCGCCGCCCACCTGAAGTCCGCGGATACGATCGTCGATCTCCCGCTTTGCGCTGAGGAAGATCACGGGTGTGCGGCACCCCGCATCCCGAATAGCCGCAACGAGCGAAAGCCCGTCAAGTTTCGGGAGCATGATATCAACCACGGCGGCATCGTAGGGTTCGGAGCGGAGGAGATGCTGTCCCTCTTCGCCATCGGCGGCGTGGTCCACGGCATACCCGGCCTGTTTCAGCCCCTTCACCACGAACTGGGCGATTTTGCGATCATCGTCGACGACCAACACCCGCATGTGAATGCTGCCTTTCCGTCCCGCCGCCTGCCGCTTCGGACCGCATGAGGACTGTCGCCCGAAGACCTTCGTCGGACCCGGAAGCCTGGTGACTGCAGAGAGTTTCGCACCACAACAGACGGCGCATCAAGGGGAAAAGGACCTTTGGCGCGGCAGGCGCGGCGTCGTCGAACATTGCCAAATGGTAATGTGATGGAAAAGTTGCGGTAAACGGGTTCAGAGCATAGTCTTGCAATATTAGTACCCGCTGTACCTCCCGGCCAAGAGGCGGCGGGAATTGCGGGCACAGGAGGAGAGACTCATGAAGTCGCCGAACGCATCGTCAGGCAGGATCGCTCGTTTGTTCGGAACGGTGTTGCTGGCATGGGCGGGAGTCGGGGTGGCGTTCGGTGAGGTGCCGACCGTCACAATCAAGGCTACCGTTGCCACGATCTCCGAGGCGGGTTCCAATAATGGTGTCTTTGCGATCGCCCGTACGGGCAGCTCTGATGCCGACCTGACCGTCTACTACAACGTCAGCGGTACTGCCTCCAACGGCGTGGACGTGGCCCCGCTTCCGGGTAGCGTCACAATTCCCGCCGGATCGTCGAATGCCACCGTGTTGGTGCAGCCGATCGACGACGCCATTCCCGAGGCGACCGAATACGTCGTGCTCAGTCTCAAGTCCGACCCGGCTTATTCGATCGGGTCCCCCGCCAGCGCTTCGGTAGCCGTGTTGGATAACGACAACCTTGCGCCGTGGATCACGATCGTCTCGCCCGCGAACGGCGCCGTCCTGACGGGCCCGACGAATATCATGATTCAGGCGCAGGCGGCGGACCCCGACGGCTCGATTCGTAATGTGAATTTTTACGTGAACGGCACCTATCTGGGTGGCAACGGGACGAGCGGGAACGGCAACCAGACCTCCAATCCTCCGCCCATAGGCGCAACCGGCACCTATGCGCTTTCATGGAGCAACGTCGTCAGCGGCCATTTTGTTCTGACGGCCTCCGTGTATGACAACCTTGGCGCCACGAACACATCCGCGCCGGTCAGCATCACGGTCAACCTTGATCCCGCGGTTTCCATTGTGAAGGTGGCGGCCACCGACGCCTATGCGTCCGAGCCGGGCACCGATACAGGTACCTTCACGATCTCGCGGTCCGGCAACACCAACCAGGAGTTGACCGTCCATTACGCGGTGACCGGTACTGCCACGGCTGGCGCCGACTATCAAGCATTGTCCGGCAGCGCCGTTATTCCGGCTAATGCGCTTAGCGTTACCGTCCCCGTCCTGCCTCTCGATGACCTCCTCGTCGAACCGACCGAGACGGTCATCCTGACCTTGGTTTCCGATCCGTCCTATTTCCTCGGCGATGGTCGTACCGCAACCGTCTATATCCTCGACAACGACACCAACACGCCGCCGACGGTCGCGCTCACGGCCCCGGCCGGTGGGAGCAGTTTCAAAGATCCTTCCGGGATATCGCTGACCGCTGACGCCGCCGACAGCGACGGGATCGTGACTCGCGTCGATTTCTATGTCAATGGGTCGCTGCTAGCCACAGACACCAACAGTCCGTTTGCCGCCACGTGGAGCAGCATGCAGGCGGGAACCTACGTTCTGACGGCCAAGGCGACGGACAACATGGGCGCGGCCACGACCTCGCAGCCCGTGAGCGTCACCGTCGGGCGCACGCCCATGGTTCGTTTCAATGTTACGGATGCCTATGCATCCGAGCCCGGCACCGACACCGCCACGATTCAAGTCTATCGCTTCAATAACACCAACGATGCGTTGACCGTGTCCTACACGGTGGGCGGCACCGCCACGCCGGGCGCCGACTACGTGGCACTGCTGGGCAGCGTTACGATCCCAGCCGGCGTCTCCACTGTGCCCGTGGTCATCCAGCCTATCGACGATCTGCTGTTGGAGCCGACGGAGACGGTGGTGTTGACGCTCTCCAGCAACGCGGCCTACGCGATCACCGATCCCCGCACCGCAACGGCGTACATCCTGGACAACGAGACCAATGTGCCGCCAAGCGTGATGCTGACAGCCCCGGCGGACGGCGCGACGTTTGTCGATCCGACGAATATCGTTCTGACCGCGGCGGTGTCCGACGTGGCTGGTTCGATCATCCGCGTGGACTACCTGGCGAACGGGATTCTTGTGGGCAGCGCCACGAACAGCCCGTATGCGGCCACGTGGGCCAACATGATGGATGGCGGCTATGTGTTGACCGCCAAGGCCACAGATAACCTGGGTGCCGTGGCGACTTCGCAGCCGGTGAGTATCACGGTGCGCCGGAGGTCGGTGGTCCATGTTTACGCGACCGACGCCTACGCTTCCGAGCCCGGTGGGACAGACTGCGCCACGGTCCAAGTGTATCGGTATTACAACACAAACACGGATCTGGTGGTGAACTACACGGTGGGCGGGACGGCGGTGAGCGGCGTGGATTACGTCGCTTTGCTTGGCAGCGTGACGATACCCGCCGGCCTGACCAGCGTGCCTATCGTGATCCAGCCGCTGGACAACACGATGCCCAAGCCGACGGGAACGGTCGTGGTGACCGTGACGAACGCTCAGGCTTACATCGTGGGGGATCCGCGTTCGGCCACCGTCTACATCCGAAATACCGTGACGAACAACCCGCCGAGCGTGGCGTTGACGGCCCCCGCGGACGGTGCGGTATTCGTCGATCCCACGAATATTCTTCTGACGGCGGAAGCCTCCGATGCCGACGGCGCGGTCGCGCGCGTGGACTTCCTCGCCAACGGTCTCGTTGTCGGTAGCGCGACGAACCGTCCCTATGCCGTTCGTTGGCAGAGCATGGCTCCGGGCGTCTACGCGCTGACGGCCAAAGCCACGGACAACGTTGGTGCGATCGCGGCCTCGCAGCCCGTCACCATCACCGTTGCCCGGACCTCACAGATCCGCGTCTTCGCGCTCGACGCTTATGCGTCTGTCGCGGGCGATTGCGCAACGGTGCAAGTGTACCGGTACTACAACACGAACGTGGACTTGGTCGTGAACTATGTGGTCAGCGGCACGGCATCAAATGGGGTGGACTACGTGGCCTTGCCGGGCAGCGTGACCATTCCAGCCGGCCGCGCGTTTGTCAATCTGACGGTACAACCCCTCAGTAACCCGTTGCCGGGGCCGACCGAGACCGTGATCGTGACGCTTTCGAATAACACGGCGTATACAGCGCTCGATCCGCGTTCGGCCGTCGTCTATATCCTGAATTACAACACCAACCGGCCTCCGGTGGTTTCCTTGACGGCCCCGGCCCAAGGCATGGCATTCAATGCTCCGACCACGGTAGTCGTCACCGCCGCGGCGTCGGATCCCGACGGTGCCGTGGTCCGTGTCGATTTCTTCGCCAATAACGCCTCGATTGGCAGCGCCTACGGTGTGTCGACCGGCGACTCCAAGAGCCCGGTCGGCGGCAACCTTGGCAGTCCTGGCGTTGGTGCAACCAACAACCCTTGGACAGTCCGGTGGTGCCCGACGGCGGATGGCGCCTACACCTTGACCGCCAAGGCGGTTGACAACATCGGCGCCTGTGCCACCTCTTTGCCGGTCAACATTACCGTCGCTCGACTGCCGGTCGTGCAGATCTATGCCACGGACGCCCACGCCTCCAAACAGGGCACGGATACCGGCCTGTTCACCTTGTATCGAAGCGCGAACACGAATCAAGCGTTGGACGTTTCCTACGCCATCGGCGGCACGGCCACAAACGGCGTCGACTATGCATTACTTTCGGGAGTGGTTACCGTTCCGGCGGGCGCGTTGAGCGCGACTATTCCGGTCGTGCCGCTCGCGGGTGGAGCGGTACAGAAATCGACTGTGCAGACCGTCACGCTGTCGCTGCTGCCGACCGCCGCCTATCAGGTCGGTTCACCGACCCAGGCCACGGTCTCTATTTACAGTGAGCCCCCCCCGAACGTGCCACCTGTTGTGCGGCTGACCGCGCCGACGAACGGTGCCACGCTTGATGTGTCCGTCCGGACCGTGCTGCAGGCCGAAGCATCCGATGCCGACGGCGCCGTCGTTCGGGTCGATTTCCTCGTGAACGGCAGCGTCATTGGCAGCGCCAGCAATGCGCCATACGCCGCCCCGTGGTCGATCCCGGCGGCGGGCTATTACGTCCTTACCGCCCGGGCCACCGACGACCGTGGTGCCGCCGTGGTGTCGGCTTCCGTGCGTGTCATCGCGGCCGTGATACCCAAACCGACAGCCACGCGTTATCTCCCGCTGGGATACGTCCCCGGCGTCAGGCTTCTGGTAATGATCGGGGTATCCCAGCCGACCGCCTTTGGTTCCTTTACGGTGGCGGACCGGCCGCCGGACGGCTGGACTGTAGCCGGCGTCGGCGTGGGCGGTAGATATGACGCGTTGGAAGATATGGTGCGTTTCGGGCCTATGACGCTCAGCTCCGGCCAGATCTTTACCTACGAGGTGATCCCGCCGGCGGGCACCACGGGGGTAGTGACTTTTGCCGGTGCTTTGACGACTGACGGCGTAAGCGTCCCCGTAGGGGGGGCCGCCTCGCTTGCGCCAATCCCACCGCATCCGGCGGACTGCAATCCCGCCGACTTTGTCATGACACTCAGCGAGGCAGCCGCCTATTGCGATGCATGGAAGAACGCGACTGCGTCGCCACAGAGCGCGAATACTTCGCTGTCGGTCAGTTATGCGGCCCGGGCCGGGTACTTGAGCCAGGGCAGCGGCATCTATACGGTCAGCACCAACTACCCGACGCCCGTTGTGCCCATGGTGTGGGTGACGAACGCCGCGGCCGCCTCAACCCCGCTTTACGCCACGACGGGTTACGGGACGGCCGTGAGCGTCATGCCCTCGAACTATGTGCCTGGCCAGGCCTACACGGTGACGATCGCGGTCACACCGGCCGCGGGTAACGGCGCCTTTGCGCTGGAAGAACACCCGCCGGTCGGATGGGCCGTTACGAATGTCAGCGACCAGGGCGCGTTCTCGGCCCCGGGCGCCTGCGTCAGGTGGGGCCTGTTCCTGGACGGCCAGCCGGCGACCGTGAGCTACGACGTGACTCCCGCGACGAACAGCGCGGCCTACGGCGCCTTCTCAGGTGTGGTTTCCTTCGATGGCGTGAACATCCCGATCAGCGGCGTGCGCAAGACGTCCCGGAGTCCTTGAGGTCATGCGGCCCACGAGCGGGAGGCACGCGCCAGTGGCGCTGCTCACTGTAGCCGGAGCACTGCTCTGGGCTACCGGGATTAGGGCGCAGGTCGCGATCACGGATATCGCCGTGCGGTCCAATGTCGTGACGCTCGATTGGGCGGCCTCCACCGATCTTTGTCTGGTTGCCGTTTCCACGTCGCTGTGCTCAGGTTTATTCACCTACGTCGGGGACGTCCTGGCAACCAATGGCGCGCGCCTGACCGACGCCGGGGATTGCGGCTTCTACCGCGTCTGCCGGGTGGCAGCGATCGACTTTCCAGATACCAATCTGGAGGCCGTCATTCGTGCGGCGATGCCGGTTGTCCATGCTCCGCTCGACTACCTTTACGATGTCGATCTGGCTGTCGTCACCAACCTCGACGCGCAGTCGACCGGGGTCGGGGACACGTCGGGCCTGGAGAGTTTGACCGGCCTTGAGCAGTTGGATCTGAGCGGGAATGAACTTTACGGGCTCGACCTATCGTTCTCTGTTTTGAGGTACCTGGCTTGCGACGACTGCGGGCTGGGAGACCTTCCCCTTGACGGCTTCCCGCGTCTTCAGGTGCTGTCGTGCAACGGCAATTCTTTGCCCGACTTGGATCTGTCGCCCTGCGGCGCACTGGCTGACGTTTCGTGCCGGTCCAATAGGCTGCAAACAATTGACTTCTCCGGTTGCGCAGGGCTGCGGAATCTGGATTGTTCCTGCAATCTGCTGGACGACCTGGACTTGTCGCCGTGCACGTCGCTGGACACGCTGTGCTGCGAGTTCAACCACCTGACGAATCTCGACTTGTCCGCGTGCGCATCGCTGGGCACGCTGCATTGCGGGCTGAATTACCTGGCGAATCTCGATCTGTCGGCCTGCACGAATCTGACGTCGATCGAGTGCGATGACAACACCAACCTTGCGAGTGTGGAACTAGGGCCGTGCCTTTGTGCGAACCTGTCTTGCGCCCGCGGGGCGTTGACCGATTTGGATGTGCATGAGTGCCCCGCCCTCGTGGCCTTGGACTGCAGCGGCAACGCCATTAGCAGCCTTAATCTCGCAAGTTGCGGAAACATGCAAGTCCTGCATTGCGAGACGAATACGTTGACCACGCTCGACCTTTCGGATTGTGTGAACCTGCAGGAGCTTCATGCCGACAGGAACTCCATCATCCTCTACAGTGTGTTCTGGCCTGACTCCGTGTCGCAACTCACCTTGATCAGCCTGCGGGGGAACCCCGTTGGATCGTTGGAACCGCTGATCGAACTGGCCGCTGAAGAGGGGCTGGAGGGATGCCAACTGATTCTTTCCGAGCCCGTCGATCAAGGGCAGGTCGACACGCTCACAGGGTACGGTGTTTCCGTGACCGTCTATCCCAACTAGGCGTGGTTCCGGCGTTTGATACTGGAATCCCGCGACCGGGAGCGTATAGTTCACGCCCTTGAACCCCTGACGCGGGAGTCCCCTTGATGAGCAACTGGACGGTGAATGACGGGTGGTTGCCGTGGACGAAGTCCTGTTTTGTATGCGGCGAGGCCAACCCGCATGGGCTACAATTGCGGTCGCGTGTTGAGGGAGACCGCGTGGTGATCCAGTATGTCACGCGGGAGTCCGATTTGGGTTGGCGGCACCTGGTCCACGGCGGCCTGTCCATGACCCTCCTCGACGAGGTGATGACGTGGGCGGCCATCCTCTCGCTGCAGCGCGCCTGCGTGGCGGCGGAGATCACGGTGCGCCTGAAACAGCCCATCCAGGCAGGGCAGTCGATCCGGGTTGAGGGGTGGACGGCGGCAACGCGGCTCTCGCGTCTCGCAACCACCGAAGGTCGCATCGTGGACGAGGCCGGCACGCTACTGGCCTCGGGCTCCGGCAAGTATGTACCCATGCCGGCCGGCGGCCTTCCCCTCTGCTCGCAGGACTTCGTACGGCACCCCGATGCACTACGCTTGCCGTTTCTCGACTGAAGGGGAATGCCCCAGATCAACCGGAAACGGGGCGGGCATCGAGGATGCCGCGGATGGTCTTCAGGAGGTTGGCAGCGGCATAGGGTTTCTGGAGGAAGGCGAGATTCTCCTCCTCGATCAGGTGCCAGCGGGAGCGCTCGTCGGTATAGCCGCTGCATAGCAGTGCCGCCACTGAGGGCCGCTGCTTCAGAAACTCCCCAATCAACTCGATACCATCTTGATCGGGCAATACCACGTCGCTGAACACGAGGTCGAAGCGGCCGTGCTCGCGTGCAAAGAGTTGCCGGGCTTCCTGTGCGGTGGCGGCACTGTGAACCTCGAAACCGGCGCCCTGGAGCAGTCTGACGGCCAACCCGCGGACGGTTGCTTCGTCCTCAACCAACAAGATGCGCTCACCGCGGCCGCGGGGAGGGGCGGGCAACTCCGGCAACGGCAGGCCGAACTCGGTTTGTTCGCCGATATAGGCGGGCAGGTGGAATTTGAACGTGGATCCCTGGCCTTCCTCGCTCACGACGTCTACCCAGCCCTGTTGCTGTTGGGCGATGCCGTAGATGACGGAGAGTCCCAGGCCAGTACCCTTGCCCAGTCCCTTGGTGGTGAAGAACGGTTCGAAGATATGCTCCCTGACTTCGCGTGACATGCCAATACCGGTATCGGCGACAGCAAGGCATACAAATTGGCCGGCACGTGCGCCGGCGATGGCGCTGGCTTCCTGCGCGTCGAACGCGACGTTGGTCGTACTGATGGTGAGCCGCCCGCCCTGTGGCATGGCGTCACGGGCGTTGACGGCGAGGTTCATTATGACCTGTACGAGTTGGCCGGCGTCGGCCTTGATGCGGCGAAGGCCGGGCGCGAGATGGGTGATGACTTGAATATCCTCACCGATCACGCGCTGCAGCATCTTTTGGGCGCTATGCACCACGGCGTTGAGATCGAGCATCTTTGGCAGCAGCAACTGGCGGCGGCTGAAGGCCAGAAGCTGCTGGGTGAGGTCGGCCGCATGCAGGGCCGCTTTTCGGATCTCCACCATGTCCGTCCGATGCCGGTCGTCCTCCGGCATTTCCGAAAGCACGATCTCGGTGTAGCCCATCAGGGCCTGCAGGATGTTGTTGAAGTCGTGCGCCACGCCGCCGGCCAACCGGCCGATGGCCTCCATCTTCTGGGACTCCCGGACCTGCTGCTCCAACCGTTTACGCTCGGTGATATTTTCCGACATCACGACAAATTCGCCCGGTGCCGGGCTGTAGGCTGAGAAGGAGAACCAGCGTTTGAGCGCCGCCAGGTAATGCTCCCAGACGGCGGGTTCGCCGGTCCGCGCCACCCGTCCGAAGTACTCCAACGACTCCGGGTTGTCCTCGCAGTACCCTGGAATCAGATCGCTGACGCGTTGGCCGGCCACATCTCGCAGGCCGGTGACTCTCTCGAAGGCCTTATTCACGGCAATGTACTCGTAGTCGGCGGGAACACCGTTCTCGAAGATCATGCGACAATGCGCGTAGCTGCTCAGCATATTGTCGAACAGCGACCGATAGCGTTCATTGCTTGCCGCCACCGCTGCCTCGGCCTGCTTGCGGGCCGTGATGTCGATGAAGCTCTCGACCAGCAGGTTCCGCCCACCCAGCGTGATGGAGGTCACCGTCTTGATAATGGGGATCTTTGTCCCGTCGCCCCGGAGCAGAATACGTTCGGAGTTGTCGACGGTCTGCGCCAAGTCCGTGATCGGGCAATGGCCCCGCTCGGCAGGACAGATGTGCGCATGGCAGATACTGCCGACGATTTGCTCCCGCGATTCGCCAATCAGATTGGCCGCCGCGGTGTTGAGGTCAACAACAGTGTGCGTGTCGGGATCGATGATGACAATGCCTGTTTGCAGGGATTCCAGGATGGTCTCCCGGCTTGATGCGCTTTCCGGCAGGGCCTCCCCGGGCTCGAACAGACGGCGATGGCGCTCCTTGGATGCCTTCAGATTCGTCTGCATCGCCCCCTGTTGATCCATTGCCTTCATAGACTACGTAAGTCACGAATTATACGCTCCACGCTGGGAAAGACGATGAAATACCTCTTCTCTCGAAGTGCGGAGCTCTCAGGGATTTCCCGCCTTTTAATGGGGATTCCCCGATTACCGGAGCTTGGCACGGCATGTAAGAGTACCACTTTTGTGAGACGCCGAAACGCGCCTGTTTAACGGATTAACGCTTTTTCGGGGCTAATGCCCTTGACCATGGAGCAGTGTAAGCAGTCTACTTTTTGTATTGTTTTGGAGCGCGACCTGCCGTCATGAAGCTTGCGCTTGCGCGACGCACGGAGGATAGGCCATGGACACGATACACGAACGGTTTATCAAGGAAACGTGCAGGGCCGTCGGCAATGACCGTACCCGGCTCATGGATGTGGCCCGGGCGATTCAGGCCGAGTACGGCTGCATGAGCGGGGAACTGCTGGACGTTGTGGCCCGGGAATTGGGCCTGCACCGTGTGGAAGTCGAGAGCCTTGTATCTTTTTATGCATTCCTCTCCGCTGCGCCCAAGGGCAAGACGGTCATCCGGCTCTGCAACGATATCATCGACCAACTGAACGGGCTTGGCCGGGTTGCTGCCGCATTCGAGGAGGAGTTGGGGATCAAGGTCGGCTCAACTACTGCCGACGGCCGGATCACCCTCGAATATACGCCGTGTATCGGGATGTCTGATCAGGCCCCGTCCGCCTTGGTCAACGACATCGTGGTCACAAACCTCGATGTTGACAAGGCACGTCGCATGGCCCGCCTGATCCTGCAAAAGGGCGCCACACCCGAACTCATCAAGACGCTGGGCGACGGCAACAACGCTCACGAGTTAGTGCGTTCGATGGTGATGAACAACATCCGCCAGAAGGGGCCGGTCGTTCTTGAAGCGTTCGAGTCGGGGACGGCATTGCGGAAGGCGTTGGCCATGACGCCCCATGAAGTGATCCGTGACGTCAAAACGTCGCGGCTGCGGGGCCGGGGTGGGGCTGGGTTTCCCGCGGGGATGAAGTGGGACTTCACCCGCCAGGCCGCCGGTGCCGACCGAGTCGTCATCTGCAACGCCGACGAAGGCGAGCCCGGCACGTTCAAGGACCGGGTGATGTTGACGGAGTGTGCCGACTTACTTTTCGAAGGCATGACGATCGCGGGGTATGCCATCGGCGCGTCGCTGGGCATCCTGTACTTGCGGGGCGAATACGCCTACCTGCACGCCTATCTGGAACACGTGCTCGCCGGACGGCGCCGCCAGGGTCTGCTGGGCTCGCAGGCGGGCGGCAAGGCGGGCTTCGTGTTCGACATCCGCATTCAGGTCGGAGCAGGCGCTTATGTGTGCGGGGAGGAAACCTCATTGATCAGCTCTTGTGAGGGCTTGCGCGGGGACCCCAAGACACGGCCGCCATTCCCGGCGCAGAAGGGTTACCTGGGCCGCCCGACCTCGGTCAACAACGTCGAAACGCTATGCTGCGTGGCGCGGATCCTGGACAAGGGGCCGGGCTGGTTTGCGCAGATGGGATCCAAGGGCAGTCCTGGCACGAAGGTGCTCAGCGTATCGGGCGACTGCCAGCGACCGGGCGTTTACGAGGTGCCTTTCGGGATCGTGGTGCGTGACCTGCTCAAACTCGTGGGCGCCGAGCGGCCGGCCGCGGTTCAGGTGGGCGGGCCCTCCGGCCTGATGGTCGGGCCGGCCGACTTCGGGCGCACGATCTGTTACGACGATCTTGCCACGGGCGGTGCAGTTCTCGTCTTCGACGAAAGTCGTAACCTGCTCGACGTTGTGCGTGCCTTCAATGCCTTCTTCCTGGAAGAGAGCTGCGGGTACTGCACCCCCTGCCGCGTCGGCAATGTGCTGATCAAGGAGTGCCTGGACCGGATCGCGGCAGGGAAAGGCGAACCGAGCGATCTGGACTACCTTCAAACTCTCGGCACGACCATGAAGTTGACCAGCCGTTGCGGGCTCGGGCAAACCGCGTGTAACCCGGTGCTGAGCACCCTGAAGAATTTCCGATCGATTTACGACGCGCTGGTCAAGTCCGACGCCCAGGGCTTCCGGCCGGCCTTTGATATCAAGGCGGCGCTGGCCGAGGCCGAAGCGGTGCAGGGAAGAAAGTCGGTGAACTCATGAGCGAGACGATTACCTTCACGATTGACGGGACGGAGATCAAGGGCGCGCCTGGGATGACCATCCTGGAAGCCGCCGATCAGTGTGGGGTCTATATCCCCCGGCTTTGCAAAGCCAAGGGATTGGCGCCGCGCGGGAGTTGCCGCGTTTGCACGGTGATGGTCAACGGGCGACCCCAGTCGGCCTGTACGCAGCCGATCTCGGAGGGGGCGATCGTCGAAAATGACACGGCGGCCTTGCGGGATCATCGTCGGCAGATCATCGAGATGCTGCTGATCGAAGGCAACCATTTCTGCCCCCTGTGCGAACGGAGTGGATCGTGCGAACTGCAGGCCCTGGGCTACCGACTCGGCATCATGGCGCCTCGCTATCCCTATATGTTCCCCAAGCGCGACATGGATACGGACCATCCCGACCTGATGATCGACCGGAACCGCTGCATCCTGTGCGGTCGGTGCGTCAACGCGTCCCGCGATGTGGACGGGAAGACGGTGTACGAGTTCGCGGGGCGGAGCGTCCACAAACATATCGCGACGGATGCCGCCGCCGGCCTGGCCGGCACCCGGGCGGCCGCGGACGACCGGGCCGCCGAGGTGTGTCCGGTGGGCTCGATCATCCGGAAGCGCACGGCGTATGCCGTTCCGATCGGCCGACGGCCGTTCGACAAGAAGCCCATCGGGTCGGAGATCGAGGCGAAGCAAGCGTGAGCTGACAGGCAGGAGACGGACCATGGCCAAGACCAAACCGAAAGTCGCGACCGCATCGCTGGCAGGCTGCTTCGGATGCCACATGTCGATCCTCGACATCGACGAGCGCATCCTGCAACTCATCGACCGGGTCGACTTCGACAAGTCGCCGATCGACGACATCAAGGAATTCACCGGCCGCTGCGCCATCGGCCTGATCGAGGGCGGCTGCTGCAACGAGGAGAATGTCCGCGTGCTCCGCGATTTTCGTGCACACTGCGATGTCCTGATTGCGGTGGGCGAATGCGCGGTGATGGGCGGTCTTCCCGCGCTGCGGAACATGGTGCCACTGAAAGAATGCCTGGACGAGGCGTACCTGACCGGCCCGACGGTCTACAATCCCGGCAAGGTGCTGCCCAACGACAAGGAGCTCCCCCTGATTCTCGACAAGGTCTACCCGATTCAGGAGGTCGTGAAGGTCGATTACTCCCTGCCGGGGTGTCCGCCATCGGCGGACACGATCTGGCAAGCCTTGGTGGCCTTGCTGACCGACAAACCGCTCGAACTGCCCTACGAGCTGATCAAGTACGATTGAGCCGGAGGAATGCCGAATGAAGAGCACGACCGAGATGAAGCGGGTGATCATCGAGCCGGTGACGCGCGTCGAGGGGCATGGCAAGGTCTCGCTGCTGTTGGACGAGAACAACGTAGTCCGGCAGGCGCGGCTCCACATCGTGGAGTTCCGTGGGTTCGAACGATTCGTACAGGGGCGGCCGTACTGGGAGATGCCCGTGCTGGTCCAGCGCCTGTGCGGCATCTGCCCGGTTAGCCATCATCTCGCCGCGGCCAAGGCGATGGACCGGATCGTGGGCGGCGAGAATCTCACGCCGACCGCCGAGAAGATGCGCCGGTTGATGCACTATGGGCAGATGTTCCAGTCGCATGCCCTGCATTTCTTCCACCTGTGCTCGCCCGACCTGCTATTCGGGTTCGACGCCGACGTTGCGGTGCGCAACATCGTGGGGGTGGCGCGCAAGCATCCGCAACTCGCCGTGCAGGGCGTGATGATGCGTAAGTATGGCCAGGAGATCATCAAAGCCACGGCTGGCAAGAAGATCCACGGCACGGGCGCCATCCCGGGCGGCGTAAACAAGAACCTGTCGATCGCCGAGCGCGACGTGTTTCTCAAGGATTTGGACCAGATGATGGCGTGGTCGCGGTCGGCTGTGAAACTCGCCAAGGACTACACGCTGGAACACTTGAAGACACTCGCCACCTTCGGGTCATTCGATTCCAATCACCTGTCGTTGGTTCGCGCGGACGGCGCCATGGATCTCTACCACGGCAACCTGCGCGCGATTGATGCCCAGGGGAAAACGATTTTTGACCAGGTCGACTATCAGGAGTACCGCGACTGCCTGATCGAGGAAGTGCGCGACTGGTCTTACATGAAGTTCCCGTTCATCAAGAGCCTGGGTCCCGAGAACGGCTGGTATCGCGTCGGGCCGCTGGCGCGCGTGAACACGGCCACCTTTATCGACACGCCGGAGGCGGAAGCGGAGCGCAAGGAATTCATGGCGTTGACCAACGGCAAGCCCAACAACATCACCATGGCGTACCATTGGGCGCGCATGATCGAGGTGCTGCACTCGATCGAGAAGATTCGCGACCTGCTGCACGACAAGGATCTGCAGGGCACGGACTTGGTGACGAAGGGCGAGCGACGCGAGGAAGGCGTGGGGCTGATCGAGGCGCCGCGCGGGACGCTCTTCCATCATTACAAAGTCAACGCGCAGGACCAGGTCACGATGGCCAACCTGATCGTGTCGACGACGAACAACAACACGCCGATGAACATGGCTGTGCAGCGGGTGGCCCAGGATTACCTGTCGGGCAAGCCGGAACTCACCGAGGGACTGCTCAACCACATCGAGGTCGCCATCCGGGCCTACGACCCCTGCCTGTCGTGCGCCACGCACGCCCTGGGCCGCATGCCTCTGATCGTCGAACTGATCGACTGCCAGGGCGACGTCGTGCAGAAACTGGCACGGGACACGAACGGTTGAGAACCGGAGCCGGCATGCGCACGGTGCTTTTCATAGGGTATGGCAATCCCGGCCGGCGCGACGACGGCTTGGGCCCGGGCTTGGCCGCGCGGGTCGAGCGGCTGGCCATCCCGGGAGTGACGGTCGATTCGGACTATCAACTCACGGTGGAGGACGCCGAGGCCGTCGCGCGGCATGAGGTGACGATCTTTGCGGATGCATCGGTTGGCGGCACGGAACCGTTCTATTTCCGGCGCGTGTCGGCGCGCGGCGCGCCGGGCTTCAGCAGCCACGGCGTGGAGCCGGAGGAAGTGCTGGCATTGGCCGTGGACCTGTTTGGCGCGCGGCCCGAAGCCTACGTCTTGGGGATTCGCGGATACGAATTCAACGCCTTCGGCGAAGGGCTCAGTCCGCGAGCCGCAGCCAATCTGGCCCTGGCTGAGGCGTTCATTGGGGGCGTCCTGCGCGGGGGATCCTGGGCCACCGGGGAGTGCGGCGACCCCGTGGAATCCGGTTGCGCGATTGGCGGAGCTGCGGTAAAAGAAACGCTCAGGAGGCGATGACCATGAGGCAAGGCAAGCATGTCGTTCTCTGCGTCGATGACGATCAGGACTTCCTCGATTCGATGAAGACCATCATCGAGAGCAACCATTACCTTGTCGACATCGCTGCGAGTGCCGAGGAAGGACTGCTGAAGTACAAGGCCGAGAAGCCCGATCTGGTAATCGTCGACCTCATGATGGAGGAGGTCGACTCAGGGACCAATCTCGTCAAGGAGTTCAAGGCGCTGGGGCTGACACCGCCCGTATACATGCTCAGTTCCGTGGGAGACGGCCTCAACCTCAGCACGGACTATACGCAACTCGGGCTCGCCGGGGTTTTGCAAAAGCCGATCAATCCGCAGATCCTTCTCGCGACGCTCAAGGCACGGCTGGGGAAATAGCGCCTCCCGAGGCTTCGGGTACGGGTACCTGCTGCTGGTAGAGCCGCAGAACCTTGAAATTATCCCACAGTTCCAGGGCGGGTACTTTCTGACCGCGGCCGGGGGGTTGGGGCCAGGTGAGCTCGACGGGATGGGCATCGACCTTGGTCGATGCGAGCCAGCCATCTGTGGCAGTCTCGGGGGTGCCAGGCCAGTTCAGCCTCGCGTAGACCTGCATGGAGTGTCCTTCCTTCCAGACCCTTAAGGTGACCGTGTTAGTCGCGGCCACGCGCTCGACGTGGTAGACGTGCCGACCGCCGATAACAGGAACGCGCGGCAGTTCGAGCAGGTTCAGGCCGTTCGTGGTGACGGCGAAGCCGTCGTCGCAGGTAACCGCGGTACCGAACCCGGCCTTGGCGACGAAGCGGGGCGTCTGTGGCTGGTACTGTCCAAACGGATAGCAGAATCCCTCGGGTCGTCTGAATCGGCCTTTGCGACGCAGGTCGTGGAAACAGCCGGTGAGCTCGGCTGACGGGTTATCCAGTGATCGGAGGTTGGCGTGTGATCGGGTGTGGCCGCCGAACCGCAGGGTGCCCCGCTGGGCTGCCTCCTGAATTTCCGGCCAGCATAACATGGGCGCACCCTCGAAATTCTTGCGGGTCTCCGGGGTGTCGCTGATCTGGCCGGTGATGAGGTAGCAGACGGCGCGGAAACCGTAACGGCGCAGAAGCGGTTCGGCACGCGTGACTGTGTTCTGGTACCCGTCGTCGAAGGTGATGATGATCGGCTTGGCAGGCAGGGGGCGCCCCCATGTCTGATGCGCAGCGAGGTCGGACGGCCGGATGGATTGGTAGCCCTGTTCCTTAAGACACTGGAGCTGGGACTCGAAGTCCGCCTCGGTTACCCACCATGTCGTGTCGGCATCGGAGCCGATTTTGTGATACATCAGAATCGGGACGGCATAAACGCGGGCACGTTCCCGGGTCAGGAATGTCGCTGTGATGATGAAAGCGAGTGCGGCGAAGAGGAGGATTGCTGCGACGATCCGGCCTCGGTGGCGTCGACGCGGGTTGTCGGGGAGGCGTGTCACGGGTGAGGGAAGCATGCGGAAGTGGCGACAGGGTGTCAAGTTGTCCAGTGTCCCCGGTCCCTTTTTTGGTGGGAAAGCACTGCCGATCCCGCTACAAGATAGCGCATGGACGCAGTATTGCTCTCCCGCATGCAGTCAGGCCTCAGCATCGGGGTGCATTTCATATTCCCGGGCCTCACGCTCGGGCTGGCGCTCTTCATCCTGCTGGCGGAGTCCGTGTATCTGAAGACCGATCGGTCCCTGTATCGGGACATTTCGGCTTTCACGTCGCGCCTCCTGGCCCTGATCTTTGCGTTCGGCGTGGCGACGGGGCTCATCCTGCCGTTTTCCTTTGGCAGCAACTGGGCTGAGTTCTCGAAAGCCACCGGCCCCATCTTCGGTACCACGCTGGCCGTGGAGGGCATCACGGCCTTCACCCTGGAGTCGGTCTTCATCGGGATCCTGTTGTTCGGGCGTAACCGCGTCGGTAAGTCGACCTACTGGCTTTCAGCCCTGCTGGTGTTCGTCGGTTCGCATCTCTCGGCCCTGGTCATCATCTCCGCCAATTCCTGGATGCAGACGCCGTTCCATGACGCCGCGGTCGCAGCCCTGGCGCACCCCATCCCGGATGCCGTGCGGGACGGATTCTACATTGACGCCAACGGCCAGTATGTGCTGACCAACTACCGGTTGGTCTTCTTCAACCCCTCCACGGTGGCCCGGTTCCTGCACACGGTTACGGCCGCCTGGCTCACAGGCGCGGTCTTCATGTTGGGTATCGCCGCGTGGTACTTGCTTCACGAGCGCGACACGGACAAGGCTCGCATCATGTTCCGGATGGCCGCCGTCCTGTCCTTTCTCACCGCCATTGCCCAGCCGATGCTGGGTGACGCGCAGGTTCAGCAGGCAGGGAAATGGCAGGGCGCCAAGAAGCCGGCCATGGAGGGAGTGTTTGTGACGCGAACCCATGCCCCGTTGTACGTCGCGGGCTGGGTGGATTCCACGCGGAGAGAAACGCACGGACTGGCGGTTCCCTCTGGCACCAGCGTGCTCGACGGCGATTCGCCGACCTTCGAGGTGGCGGGATTGGACCGGTACCCCGAGTCCGAGTGGCCCAGGGTCGGCATCACGTTTCAGGCGTTCCATCTAATGGTTCTGATCGGCGGCGTGCTGATTGGCGTGTGTGCGGCGGCGGTGGCGTTTGCCTGGCGGGACAACCTGGCGCGACAGCGTTGGTTGCTGCGGGCCTGCCTGGCGGCCATCCCGTTGCCGATCCTTGCGAACGAGGCTGGATGGCTGGCGGCCGAGTTTGGACGGCAGCCGTGGACCGTGTGGAAACTCATGCGCACGACGCAGGCTGCCAGCCGGATCCCGGCCGGGTACGTGGCGTTTTCGTTACCGGTGATCTCGCTGGCGTTGCTGGGCCTGTTGATCCTGTTCGTGCGGTGGGCGCCGCGTCTTGCCAAGAAAGGCATTCGCTGAGGAAATCGACATGCCCGACCCTTCCTGGCTTCAGGTTTATGGATTCGTGTTGATCGGCGTCGCGCTGACCGTGTTCGCCGTGCTGGACGGCTTCGATCTGGGGATCGGCCTGCTGCTTCCTTTCGTGGGGCGGCAGGAAGACAAACAGGTGATGATCGATGCGATCTGGCCGGTCTGGGATGGCAACGAGCTATGGGCGTTGATCGGCGGGGCGGCCTTGTTCGCCCTGTTCCCGACCGCTTTCGCCACATTGCTCAGTGTACTGTACCCGGTGATTGTGCTGTTGATGCTGGCGCTCCTGTTCCGTCCAGTCACATTCGAACTCTGGTACCATGATGCCCGGGCCCGGTTTTGGTGGGAGTGGAGCTTCTTCCTGACCAGCCTGACGATCACGGTGGTGGCAGGGGCGGCCTACGGGATGGCGTTGGCCGGCTTTCCGTTCACGGCGCCCGACAGGTTCTCCGCCTCGCTGAAGGCGGTGCTCACGCCAGTGCCGCTGCTGACGGTCTTGTTGTTCATCAGCGCCTTTCTCATGCACGCCGGCGCCTACCTGGTCGCTCGCGCCGATGATCCGGTCCGGGCGTTGGGGCTCCGGGTTTTTGCCCGGGCCTGGGTGGCGTTCGCGGCCTTGGTCGTGATCTGGTTTGTAGCGGCCATGAGCGTCAAGCATGCCTGGGGGCGTGGCCAGCCGTGGGCCTTCGGGATCGTGGCGGTTGTGCTGACCATTCTGGCCAGGGCATTGGCCGGGCGCGTGGGTGAGCGCCGACTGGTCTACCTCTCGGGTCTCGCGATCGCCAGCCTGTTCCCGGTGATCGGGGCACTGCAGTACCCGGTGGTTTTGGCCAACAGTTACGATCCAGCGGCCAACCTGACCGTGACGGACGGCAGTCCCGCTTACACGTTTCGCCTGGTGACGGTGCTGGCATCGGTGGTGCTGACGATCGTGGCCGGGTACACCATTTTTGTCTATCGGGTTTTTCGTCATAAAGTGAAGGCGGGCGAGCCGGCGTACTAATTCCTGGGGCATCAGGGAATCTTGTGTTGGATTGCGGGCGACTGCTCGCCCTTGGAGGTGGACATGGCAACATCAACCGGCTGGTTTCAGTGGGCAATCCTTTCGGCGGTCTTTGCCGCCATGACGGCGATTTTTGCCAAGATAGGCTTGCGGGGAGTGGACTCGGACTTTGCGACATTGGTGCGCACGTGGGTGATCGTGGTCGTTCTCGCCGGGTTCGTGTATGTCGCCGGCAAATGGAGCAACCCGTTCGAACTCAGCCGGAAGACCTGGCTGTTCCTGGTCCTGTCGGGGTTGGCGACTGGGGCGTCGTGGGTCTGCTATTTTCGTGCCCTGAAGGTGGGTGAGGCCTCGAAGGTTGCCCCGGTGGACAAACTGAGCCTGTTGCTGGTGGCGGTATTTGCCGTTGTCTTTTTGCACGAGCGTCCATCGGGCCGGGAGTGGGTCGGTATCCTGCTGGTTGGGTTGGGGGTGTTGATCCTCGGCTTCAAACGGTGACGGGTCTTCCCGAATCTGGAGATTGTGCCCCATGAGGGACTGTGATAGAACAGCACGCCTTTGTCAGCGGGTACTCGCCCTGCGTGGGGGGCATCCGTGAGGTTTCTGTAATCGGCCTGTCCCTCGGGTCTACCCGACCGGGAGGCGGGTCACTAACGCCTCGGTGCAGAGCGGAGACGAATATGAAGGATATTGCAGTTCAGGACATGCGAACCTTTGTGTTGATGGGCCACACGGGGAGCGGCAAGACGACCCTGGCCGACGCCATGTTGTTCAAGATGGGCCAGTCCGAGCGGTTGGGCTCCGTCGATAACGGCAGCAGTGTGGGCGACTACACAGACGAAGAGAAGGCCCGCAAGACCACGATCTACGCCAAGTCCTTTAGCGGCACCTACAAGACCAGCACCGGGAAGAAGATGGGCCTGGTTTTTTGCGACACCCCCGGCTATGCCGACTTCGTGGGGCAGGTCATCCAAGCCAGCCGCATCGCGAGCTCGGCGCTGATCGCCGTCGACGCGCACGCCGGTGTTCAAGTGGGTACCATGAAGGCGTGGAAGCAGTGCGACGCGCTCGAACTGCCGCGGGCGATCGTCGTTACGGGCTTGGATCGCGAGAATGCCTCGTTCGAGACCGCGTTGGAAGGGATTCGGGCCGCCTGGGGCCACAAGTGCGTTCCGGTTGAGGTGCCGCTTCACGACAACAGCGGCGTTGTGGATGTGGTCGCGACTGTCAATCCGCCCGAGGACGTGGCGGAAGTTCTGAATGAGGCCAAAGGTGAGCTCATCGAACTGGCCGCCGAGACGAACGACTCCCTGATCGAGAAGTATCTGGCTGGCGAGGCTCTCGCGCCTGAAGACGTCACAAGGGGGCTGCGAGCCGCCATTCTGGGATGCCACCTGGTGCCCGTATTCGCGTGCGTTGCCGCCAAGGGCGAGGGGTTGGTAGAACTCATGGACGGCATTTGCCGCCTGCTTCCGTCGCCGGCCGATCGCCCCATGAAGGACGTTTCCGGGAAACCCGTCGATACGTCCGCGACAGCCCCCTTCGTGGGCTTCGTCTGGCGCACGGTCAACGACCCCTTCATCGGCCACATGAGTTTTATTTACGTTTGTGGCGGGACGTTGAAGGCGGATATCGATATCCACAATGTCAACAAGGACCAGAAGGAACGCATCGTCCAGTTCAGCGAGCTGAACGGGAAGAAACTGACTTCCATTGACGAGGCGAAGGCCGGCGAAATCGTGGCCGTTGCCAAGCTCAAGGCGACCGTTCTCGGTGACGCGCTCTGCCAAGGCGGCGTCAAGACTACGTTCGCTCCATTCAAGTTCCCGAATCCGGTCATGTGGCACGCCGTCGCGGCCAAAACGCAGGGCGACGAGGATAAGATCGGCACGGCTCTTCACCGGTTGGCGGATGAGGATCCGACAATCAAAGTCGAACGCCATGCCGACACGCACGAGACCGTGCTTTCGGGCATGGGCGATACGCATCTGGCGGTGGCCGTGGATCGCATGAAGAAGCGGAGCGGTGTCGACGTGGTACTCAGCACGCCCAAAGTGCCGTACAAGGAAACCATTACGGGCCGCGGGGAAGGCCATTACAAGCACAAGAAGCAGTCCGGCGGTCGCGGCCAGTTCGGCGAAGTTTACCTGCGCACCGAGCCTCTTCGCGAAGGCGATGCGGAATGGTTCGAAGATGCGGTGGTGGGCGGCGCCATCCCGAACAATTTCATTCCGGCCGTGGAGAAGGGCGTGGTCGAAGGCATGGTTCGCGGGTGCGTGGCGGGTTATCCCGTCATCAACGTCAAGTCTACCGTGTACGACGGTTCCTATCACGACGTCGATTCCTCGGAAATCGCCTTCAAGATTGCCGGCGGCCGGGCCTTCCGTGAATCGATGAGCAAGTCCAAGCCCGTCCTGCTGGAACCGATCATGACGGTCACGATCTGGGTGCCCGATCAGTTCATGGGCGACGTGAATGGCGACATGAGCCATCGGCGCGGCCGGATCGTCGGGATGGACGCGGCGGACGGTATGCAGGTGATTACGGCGGAGATTCCGCATGCCGAGTTGTTCCATTACTGCGCCGAGTTGCGCAGCATGACCGGCGGTCGCGGCTCGTTCGAGATGGCGTTCGCGCGCTACGACGTGGTGCCGGGCAGCGTGGCGCAAAAGGTGATCGCCGAGGCGGTGAAGGTCAAAGAGGAGGATCAGGAGTAGGTCCGCCGGGTGAACGCGCTTCTCGATTCAACCCTGATGGCGTGCGAGTTGTGTCCGCGCCGCTGCCGGGTGGCGCGCGGCGGCGGAGCGCGGGGGTACTGCAAGGCGGGTGACACGACCGAGATTTTCCGGTATGGGCGGCATGACGGCGAAGAGCCGCCGGTGTCGGGGACGCGAGGGTCGGGTGCCGTTTTTTTCAGCCGCTGTACGCTGCGGTGCTTGTACTGCCAGAACTACCCGTGGAGTCAGGAGGGCGCAGGACGCCCGTATGACCTGGATGGACTGGCGGCAATATTGGACGGATTGCGGGCCCAGGGCTGCCATAACTGGAACCTCGTGAGCCCCACGCCCTGGCTGCCGTGGGCGATGGAAGCCCGGGAACGGGCGCGACGGACGGGGCCGGACCTGCCGATCGTATACAACACGAGCGGGTACGAGCGGCTCGAGACGTTGCGCGCGTTGGAGGGCTGGGTTCAGGTCTACCTGACCGACTTGCGCTATGCGCGGCCGGAGTCAGCGGCCGAAGGGTCGGATGCGGCAGGCTATGTGGCGTCGGCCCGGGCGGCGTTGCTTGAGATGTGGCGGCAGACCGGGCCGTTGGTGTGCGATGCCGAAGGCGTTGCGCGGCAAGGGACGATCTGCCGGTTGCTGGTGCTGCCGGGGCGGGCGCAGGAGGCCGTAGAGAACCTGGCCTGGCTCGCGGAGCATGTGGGCCCGGCGATAGCCGTCAGTGTCATGGCGCAGTATACGCCGGCGCATCGGGCTGTCGGTCGCGACCCGTGGAGCCGGCGGCTGACGCGTGAGGAATACGAGCCGGTCGTTGAGGCCTTGGAGGCCCATGATTTTGGGACGGGATGGGTGCAGGACTTGGAAATGCCTTCACCGGATGAGCTGGTTGGGTATAGGATGAGCCCCGATTGATCGGGATACAAGGCGGCTTGTGCCCGCAGGGAGGCCCGTGCGGGCCGCCTGCGGAGCAGCAGCCGAAAGCTTCAGGAAAGTGAGGAGACGATGAGCGGTCATAGTAAGTGGAAGACGATTCAGCATAAGAAGGGCGCCGCCGACGCCAAGCGCGGCAAGATCTTCAGCAAGATGGCCAAGGAACTGATGGTTGTGGCCAAGTCAGGGGGCGGAAGCCCCGAAACGAACGCCGGGTTGCGCGCGCTGATCATTCGCTGCAAGGCGGTCAGCATGCCCACCGACAATATCGATCGCGCCATCAAGAAGGGCACCGGGGAGATCGCGGGCGCGCTGATGGAGGAGATCACGTACGAGGGGTTCGCCGAGGGCGGCGTGGGCGTGGTCGTCAAGGTGCTCACCGACAATAAGAACCGGGCGGCGGCCGAGATTCGTCACCTCTTCACCAAACAGGGCTCGAGTCTGGCAGCGCAAGGCGCGGTTTCGCGCGGCTTCAAGCGGCGCGGTCAGCTCTTCGTCGATGCCGAGGGCGTGGATGAAGAGAAACTGATGGACATTGTCCTCAATGCCGGGGCCGATGACATGTCGCGCGATGGTGAGCAGTTCGAGATCCTGACGGACCCATCCGCGTTCGTGGCCGTAACCGAAGCACTGGAGAAGGCCGGCATCAAGGCCGTTGACGCTGAAGTACGGCTCGTTCCTGAGACCTACGTGCCGGTTACCGACAAGATCGTGGCCAAGGCCGTCATGAAGTTCGTCGAGCTGCTGGAGGACAACGACGACGTGCAGAACGTCTATACCAACATGGACCTCGACGACAAGGTGTTGGCGGCGATCGAAACGGATAAGGAATAGGCGTCGCGCCTGCGCCGCCCCGCCACGGTGACCGCATGCGGGTAATCGGCATCGATACGTCTTTGCGTTCCACGGGCCTTGGCATCGTCGAGGCCCGTGGTTCCGTCTTCACGCTCGTTGAGCACGGGCGTATTCACAATCCCGCCGCGTTGCCGCTGTCCGCCTGTCTCCACCGGTTGGCTACGGCCCTGAGCGAGACCCTGGCGCGGGTGCGGCCGGACGTGGCCGCTATCGAAGACATATTCTTTGCCAAGAACGCACGGACCGCCATGATCCTCGGCGAGGCGAGGGGCGTGGTGATTGCGGCGTGCACGGCCGCGGGACTGCCCGTGTTCGAGTACCCGCCGCGGCGCGTCAAGCAGGCGGTCTCGGGATCCGGCGCCGCCGAGAAGGCGCAGGTACGGCGCATGGTCATGACCATCCTGGGCATGGTCGAGGAACCGCAGGAAGACGCCGGCGATGCGTTGGCGATTGCGATCTGCCATCTGAACACGCGAAGCCCGGTGCCGGAACTGGCGGCAAAGCCGATCTAGGAAGTCAGTGAACGGTGAACAGTGAACGGTGAACAGCGGTGAACGGCGAGCCGTGAGCAGTGGAGGGGTAAACACTGTTCACTGTTGACTGTTTACCGTTCACTACTCCGCGCGTAGCGAGGGGCCATGATCACATTCCTTGAAGGTATCGTCGAAGAAAAGCATCCGACCCACGTGGTACTAAACGTGGGCGGGGTGGGGTATGAGGTCGTGATTTCACTCGGGAGTTACGACCGGTTGCCCAGTGTCCGGGAATCGTGCCGGATCCTGACGTATGACCACGTGAGGGAGGATGCGCACCAGCTTTTCGGTTTCATGACGGAAGGCGAGCGCCGGATGTTCGTATTGCTCATGACCGTATCGGGCATCGGGCCGAAGCTCGCCCTGACCACGCTCAGCGGCCTTTCGGTCCGCGACCTCAAGGCAGCTATTGCCCAGGGCGATGTGAAGCGATTGAGTTCGGTGTCGGGCATCGGCAAGAAGACAGCGGAGCGCATGGTCGTCGAACTCAAGGACAAGATCAGCAGTGGCGAAGCGCTGGAAGCCGTGACCGGTGGCGCAGCGCTTTCAGAAGATGATCTCAAGCTGCGCGACGCCGTGATGGCGCTGATTTCACTTGGATACAAGCGCTCCGAGGCCCAGGATATGGTCGCCCGCGTTCTGGGTGCTCCGGGCGGGACGGGACTGGCCGTGGAAGAGATTGTGCGCAAGTGTCTGGCGACGGGGTGATATGGCAGACCGATTGATCAGCGACGCGCTTAACAAGCCTGACCAGGAGCTCGACCTGAAGCTCCGGCCGTCGAAATTCCGCGATTTTGTCGGCCAGAAGAAAGCCAGCGAAAGGCTGGAATTGTTTGTACAGGCCGCCAAGGGCCGTAACGACGTCTTGGAGCACGTCCTCCTCAGCGGGCCGCCGGGCCTCGGCAAGACCACGCTGGCCTATATCCTGGCTGACGAGATGGGCGTCAACATCAAGTCCACGTCGGGTCCGGTGATTGATAAGCCCGGGGATCTGGCCGGTTTGCTGACCAGCCTCGAACGGGGCGATGTCCTGTTCATCGACGAGATCCACCGCATGCAGCGGACGGTCGAGGAGTACTTGTACTCGGCCATGGAGGATTTCGTCATCGACATCATGATCGACCAGGGCGCCAATGCGCGGTCCGTCCGGCTGAACCTGCAGCAGTTCACGCTCATCGGGGCGACGACGCGCAGCGGCCTGCTGACGGCGCCCTTGCGGTCACGGTTCGGCCTGTCCATTCGACTGGACTACTACGATGCTGACGCGTTGGAGCAGATCGTGAAGCGCTCGGCGCGCATCCTGGACATCGATATCGACGAAGGCGGCGCCCGCGAGATCGCGAGGCGTTCCCGCGGAACGCCTCGTATCTGCAACAACCTCCTGCGCCGGGTGCGGGACTACGCGCAGGTCAGGGCCGATAACCGCATCACGCGTGATGTTGCGGACCAGGCCCTGACCATGCTCGACATCGATACAGACGGCCTCGACGAGATGGATAAGCGCGTGCTGGAGACGCTGCTGTTCCGTTTCGACGGCGGCCCGGTGGGCCTTAACTCGCTGTCCGTCTCGGTCGGCGAGGAAGCCGACACCATCGAGGAAGTCTATGAGCCGTTCCTGATCCAGCAAGGCTTTCTGAAGCGTACGCCCCAAGGCCGCGTGGCCACGGAGCTCTGCCGTCGCCGGTTCGGCGTCGCCGGAAAGGGCGACGCGCAACCCCGCCTGCTCTGAGCAGGGCGCGGCGGGTGATCCTGCCGCGTGACGTGCCGGCCTGAATTCGCTATCCTCCGCGCCCATGATTGATTTCCGCAATGTCTCGGTGGGGTTTGGCGCCCAGCAGGTGCTGGCCGACGCGTCCTTTCGCATCAATCGGGGCGAGCGCGTGGGCATCGTGGGCCCCAATGGGGCCGGCAAGAGCACGCTCTTCTCGTTGATCATGGGTGAAATGAGCCCTGACCACGGCGACGTAGGCGTGCCGAAGGACTTGCGGATCAGTCACCTCCGGCAGCAGCTCAAGCCGCACGAGACGGACACGAACCTGTTGGAGTACTCCGAGAACGCCGTTCCCGCGGTGATCGAAATCCAGCGCGAGATCGAGCAGATCGAGTCGCAACTCCCGGCCGTGAGCGACGAACGCGAACGGGATCGGGCCGTGAGGCGGCTTGGCGTGCTCCAAACCGACTTTGAGCACCAGGGGGGGTACCGGCTTAGTTCGCGCGCGCAGTCCGCCCTTGGCGGGCTTGGGTTCAGCGTGGCGGATTTTCACCGGCCGTTCAAGTCGTTCAGCGGCGGCTGGCAGATGCGCGCCGAGTTGGCCCGCGCCCTGGTGGCCGACCCCGACCTGCTACTGCTTGACGAGCCTACCAACTTTCTCGACATCCCGGCCGTGGAGTGGTTGCAGCGTTTCCTGCGCGATTATCCCGGCACGCTTGTGCTGATTTCCCACGACCGGTTCCTGTTGAACTCGCTAGCGACCGTAACCATCGAAGTCGCGGGCGGCATGATCACGCGCTATGCCGGAAACTACGATCACTACGTGACCGACCGACGCTTGCGGCATGAGCAACGGGAGGCGGCCCGGGGCAACCAGGATCGACGCCGGGAGCAGATTGAGCGCTTCGTCGAGCGATTCCGCGCCAAGAATACGAAATCGTCCCAAGTGCAGAGCCGGCTCAAAATGCTGGAGAAGATGGAGGAAGTAGCCATCCCTTCCGTTACCATCCGGGCCCCGCGCATCCGCGTGCCGAAGCCGCCCCATTGCGGGACGGAGGTGATGCGACTCGAGGGGGCGGGTCTCACCTACGATGGGCAGACGTGGGTACTCAAGGATCTTGACCTGAGGCTCGAACGAGGCGAGAAACTCGGCTTGGTCGGCCTGAACGGCATGGGCAAGACAACCCTGTTGCGCCTCATGGCTGGGCGCCTGCCGCTGAATGAGGGCAAGCGCGTGGTTGGCAACCACGTGGTTATCGGCTACCAGGCGCAGGATTTCGCCGAACTCATGGATCCGAACCGGAGCGTTCTCGACACCTTGAAGTCGGCGTCGCCGGGAATATCGGAGCGCGACGCGCGCGGCCTGCTGGGCGGTTTCTTTTTCTCGGGCGACACCGTCGAAAAGCCCGTATCCGTCTTGAGCGGCGGCGAGAAGATGCGGCTGGCCTTTGCCCGGTTACTCGCCAATCCGCCAAATCTGCTCCTACTGGACGAGCCCACCACGCACTTGGATATCCCGTCGCGGGAAGCATTGGAGAACGCACTCGCCGATTACGAGGGAACGGTGTGCCTGGTCAGCCATGACATCGAGTTCACGCGCCATGTGGCCACGGGCATCTTGGCCATGCGGCCGCCGGGCGTGCAGCGGTATCCCGGCGGGTACGATTATTACCATGAGAAGACCGAGGCGGAGCGCCGGCTGGCGGCCGCCGGCAACCAGGGCGGCGAGGCTGGAGCGCGAAGTCCGGAAGGGGCGGATGCCGACGGCGATGGCGGGTCGGATCGCAAGGCGTTGCGGCGCGAGCGCGCGCTCAAACGGCAGGAACTCAACAAGGTCCGCAAGCCTTTGGAACAGGCTGTCAAGTCGGCTGAGCAGCGGATGGCCGCGCTTGAGAAGGAACAGGACCACCTGGCCGGGCAACTCATGAAACCCGAGCCGTCCACGGATTTTGCCGCGGTCAATCGTCGGCTGCACGAGATCCAGATCGAACTCGATCATACGGTTGCAAAGTGGGAAAAAGCGTCGCGCGCCCTGGAGGCCGCCCCGGCCGAGTAGCCGGGGTCCGGGCGCGAACAGGGTAACTGCCGCTCCCGGTTCTGGCGAACACCGTCCGGTTGTGCTTTACTCGGTTTCGTGCCGGCGTGATGCCGGCGCAGTGAGGAGAGCGATCATGAAGCCATCTGCCGTCACGAATACGCCGTGCTTCCGTCGCGTGCTGGGGATCGGCCTGATGCTGGCGGCGGGGTTGTCCGGGCAGGCGTGGCCGGCGGAGTTCCACGTGGGGCGTGAGGGCAACGACGCCAACCCCGGCACACGCATGCAGCCCTTCCGCAGCATCGGCCGGGCGGCAGAGGTCATGACTCCGGGCGATGTGTGTCTGGTCCATCGCGGCGTTTACCGGGAAGCCGTGCGGCCCGGGCGTTCCGGCACTTTCGAAGCGCCCCTTCGCTTCCTGGCCGCCACAGGCGAAACCGTGACAGTTACCGGCGCCGACGAGGTCACCGATTGGCAGATGTACAGTGGCGCCGTCTACCGGGCCGCGTGCGTAAGCGGGAGGCAGGTGTTAATCGACAATTTGCCGGCCCTGCCCGTGACCGGCATGCCGGAGGGCGCCCTGCGTGCGCAGGGGGCGTGGTGGCAGGACACCAATGGATTGCTTTACGCCCGAATGCCGCTCAATGACGCGCCGGCTACGCACAGCGTTGAACTGCAAACCCGGGCTTGGGGTTTTGACCTGAGCGGCCGCGCCCACATAGAGATCAAGGGGTTCAACGTGATGGCGGGGGGTATCACCTTGAGTGGCGCCGGGTCATGCAGGGTGGAGGACTGTCATGTCTGGTGGGCCGCCGGGCAGGACGGTGCCGGGCTGGTCGTGGGTGGGAAAGATAACGAGGTGTTGTTGTCGTCGATTGTCGGCAGCGAAGGGTGGGGGGTGCTTTTCGAGCCGGATGCGGTGAATGACCGCCTCCTGAATTGCCTGATCCGTGGTACTGGATCACGCGTACTGGGGGCGGGGGGGATCCGGGCAGCCGGCACGGCCCACCTGATCCGGCAGATGACGGTCATGGATTGCGGCGGCGCGGCCGTCCAGTGTACCAACCTGCTCAACGGACGCGTCGAATACTGCGATCTGTTCCACGCGGGAAAGACGGGGCAACATGTCGGTTCGGTCTCGATGGGGGGCGACGGCAAGGGCACGGTCCTGGCGTTCAACTGGATTCACGACACGTTGGCGGAAAATGGCGACGGCATGGCGCTGGCGCCCGGCGCCGAGAACTACATTGTATATCGCAACGTCGTCTGGGGTCATCCCGGCAGCGGCCTCAGGCTCGGGAGTGGCGCCCGGTACTGCTTCATCGCCAACAACACGGTGGCTCAATGCGGGGCTGCTGTGGATGGCGAGCGGGACGGCCAGGGGGTATTGAAAGGCATTCGTGCCGAGAATAATCTCTTCGTCGGACCTACATGGCCCTCCTGGAAAGGCCAGAGACCGGAAGGCATAGCCTGGACGCGGAACTATGAAGGCAGTGCGCCGGGGTTTGTCGATGCGACGAACCGGGACTTCCATCTTGCGTCCGGCTCCCCCTGCATAGACGCAGGGCAGGAGGTCCCGGAGTTCAGCGACGACTATGTCGGTGAGCGCCCCGACCAGGGCGCCTACGAGGCCGGCGGGGAGGACTGGGTGCCGGGGTGCCGTGCCTCCGAGCGCGTCAACCAGGCCGGTAAACCCTCCATACGGCTGGTACTCGACTCAGCGACGCCCGACACGGAAATTCGTTACACTCTCGACGGTCGCGAGCCAACGCCAAGTTCCCTGCTCTACACCGGCGCCGTATCCTTCATTCGCGGCGCTACTGTCCGGGCCCGCGCCTACGGTAACGGCCTGGAACCCAGCCCGGTCAGCAGCCTCTGGGTTCGCCAGGACGAGTAGCACCGTTGCCGGCACGTTGCGTTTCACTTGTAGTTCAAAAAATCTCCATCCCGCCCTTCCTGCATTGTGGTATTATGAAGCTGTCACCATGTAGGAAGGTGGGGGGGAATGCGTCCAACAGAGGTCAACAACGGTAGCTCGCTCCATCCGCCGGGCACGGTCATCAAGGCTTTCGCCCACCGGCTGCGGGAATGGCGTCAAGGGGCAGGATTGCCGTTGAAACACGTGGCCCGGGATCTCGGCGTATCGGTATCCATCGTCTGCGAGTGGGAGCACGGCCATCGGTTCCCCAGCATCGCCCATCTCGAAGGAATCTCACGCTACGTGGGTTTGCCAGCCTGCTGTCTGCTGTTTCACGGTCAAGGTCAGTGCCCCCACTCGCAGGTCGCCTTGAGTGGCCCCGCCGGCTCCACGGTCAAGGCCGGCCGCTCCAAGCGCAGGCAGGAGTTCTAGCGTCCCCTTGATGGCATCGTGCACGACAAGCCACTCATCCTGATCATCGAGAGCCATGCACGGCTGCGCTCTGAACTCGTACGGCGGCTGAGGGAATCGCTTCCCGAAGCGGTGGTTGTCGAGGCCCGGGACGGTGAAGCGGGCGTTCGCCCGCACGGGCGGCGCAGTCCCGACGTGGTGGTGACCGACGTTATTCTTTCCAACGCAGGCGGTCTGGACTTGATTGCCGAAATCAGGCGGGCACAGCCCCTCGTGAAGGTGATCGTCTACAGTCTGCACGACGACAGTCAGTTTCGGGACCGGGCCCGCCAAGCGGGTGTGTTCGCCTACGTGCTTAAAGAGCAGCCGTTGGAGGACATCATTGGAGCCGTAAACGCCGCTCTGGCCTGATGAACGACGCCTTCCGAAAAAATAACGCCCGCAAGGGGGTTGCCAAACGCCGGCAGACCTCTTATAGTGTCGGCCCTTTTCCATTGCGTACCTGTAGCTCAATTGGACAGAGCATCAGACTACGGATCTGAGGGTTGCAGGTTCAACTCCTGCCAGGTACGCCACTTCATTCGCGGGTCCAACCGCCACAGGATCCAGGATCGTCAACTCCGGTGATGGACGGACTGCGGAAAACACGGTACAAACGGCTGCATGAATAGGGTCTGGCCGTCCAACGAGGAAAAGAGAGCCGTTTGGGACGCTTATCGGGCACGTAAGCCCACGCGTGTCCCGTTGATGTGGGGTGTCAATCCGCGCATCATCCTGCTCGACCCGGAACTGAACCCGGAAGGGTACACCTTCGAGCAGTACTTCACCGATCCCCACGTGACGCTGGTCGTGCAGTCGCGTTTTCAGGAGTACCTTGCCGTCACGTTGAACCGGACGTGCGATTCCGATACGACCCCGCCCACGGCCTGGAATTTCCGCGCCGACAGCCAGAACATCCATGACGGCGCCTACTTCGGCGGGCGCGTTATCTTTGAGACGGGGCAGGTGCCGAGCGTTGCTCCGGCTTTCGGCTTCGATGACCTCGACTCCTTCCTGGATCGCGATTTCTCAAGTCCGCTTGCGAATCCGTGGCTTAAGGAACGGCTGGAATTCCAGGCGCGCCTCGTGCGTGAGGCCGCCACGTTTGCCTATCTGGGACGAAAGGGGACGGTGGCACCCTTCGGCCTAGGATTCGACGGCCCGGTAACGGCCGTGGCGACACTGTTCGGCGCAGATGGGATGGCGATTTTGGCGGCTGAACCTGTCAAGGCGAAGCGCCTGCTCGAGAAGATCGTCGACGCCGCGTTGGTGCGCAACCGGGCGTTGGCCGAACTGGGCGACGGCTGGAAGAAGGCCGAGTGGGGCTGGGCGGCGGACGATTCAATCCAACTCATAGGCGTGGACATGTACCGCGATCTGGTTCTGCCTTCGCATGCCCGGTGGTACGAGGCGATATCCACGGGGAGCGCTGCGGATGGGCGGCGAAGCATTCATTTGTGCGGTGATGCCACGCGCCATTTCCCCGTGCTGCAGCGGGACTTGGGGATAACGTCCTTCGATACAGGGTTTCCGGTCGATTTTGGCGCGTTGCGCCGGATGCTGGGGCCTGCGGCGGAAGTCCTGGGCGGCCCGACGGTGATGAAGTTGCGGGACGGGAGCCCTGAAGAGTGCGCACACGAGACGCGACGCATCTTGCAGTCCGGGATTATGGATGGAGGGCGGTTCATCCTGCGCGAGGGCAATAACCTGCCGCCGCGCGTGCCCTTGGCTAACTTGGAAGCCGTCTATGCCACGTGCCTGGAGCACGGACGGTATCCTGCGATCACATAATAGGAGACCTATGAAATCCTTCGGAACCGAATTGGCGCCCGACGTGCGGGTTTACAGCTTGGTGGGAGAGAACACAAGCCACCTGGTCGTACGGAATGGACGCAGCGTGCTGATTGACTGTCATTCGGCCAGTATGGACCGTTGGTTGGACCGGCACAGTCTGCCGCATCCTGAATGGATCCTGCACACGCACGTGCAGCCTGAGCACTGTCGCGAGGGCGGCCGTTTCCCGGATGCCAGGATCGTCGTGCATGCGGAACTGGCGGAATTGGCGAGCAACCGCGACGCTTATGAGCGGCGGGCGCACACGGTCTGGGATCATCCGGAAGACTGGCCGGTCACGCTCGGTCAGGAAGCGTATGGCATTGCGGGCAGTACCACCGTGCTTCCGCCCGACCGCCCGCTGAAGGTTGGGGGAACGTTCCGCGAGGGCGACCGTCTAAACTGGCAGGACATGGTTTTCGAGGTTGTCGCGTTGCCAGGGCACGGGCGCCATGCGGTGGGATTTGCGTTGGATCTGGGCGGAAAGCCGCTGGCTTTGTTTTCCGGAGATCTCCTGCAGCACCCCGGGCGTCTGGTCAACTTTTACGACCTTGAGATCAACTACGGCGGCACGGTGTTGGGGGCGCTTCCGGCAGCCTTGCGTGAATTGGCCGGGCGGCCGGTGCGGCAGTGGTTCCCCGCCACCGGGCCGGTAATCGCAGACGGCCCCGGCGAAGCGCTGGCGCTCGCGAAGGCCATTGAGGACTATCAGCAGTCGCTGGCTTGGCAGAGCGGGACGTTCCAGCCGGCTGCGGAACCCGATTATCCCAAGATTGGTCGCTATCGCCAGTTGAACCGGGGGATCTACCAGCTCGATAATTTCGGCAACTGCATCCTGCTCATCGACGATGAAGGTCGCGGCCTGATGTTCGATCCCGGTCCCTGCGATTATGAGTCGCCGGACAGGCGGGCCAATTTCATCAACGACCTGGCGCTCTTCGAACGCGAGTGTGGACTGCGGACAATTGACCTGGCGCTGATTACGCACGTTCATGGCGATCATTACGACATGGCGCCCGTGTTGCGGGAGCGTTATCCGGGATGCCGCGTGGGCGCCTGGGACCTGGTGGCGCGCGTTGTCGAGGCGCCTTGGGATTACCCGTACCCGGCCTTGCTGCCGTGGTACAACCTTGGCTTCGACCACGTGGCGATGGATGTCGTGTTGAGCGAAGAGGAGCCTTTCTTCTGGCACGATATCGCCATCCGGTCTCTTCACTTGCCGGGGCACTGCTATTGTCACGGTGGCTACCTGCTTACCTTCAAGGGGATGCGCCTGGCGGTCACGGGCGACACGATTCAGAGCCGTGGCGGGTCGGATGGATTGAGTTTCTTCACGGGCAATCACAGCGTCCCGGATGACTGGAGCGGTGTGTTGAAGACTTACCGTCGGTTATGCGCCGAGACGGTCGACCTCAACTTGGGCGGTCACGGCTCGCATTTTACGGCGTGCGGGGCCATGTACGCGGAGACTCTGCGGCGAATCGAGCACGCGCAGCCGTACCTGAGGCGGCTGGTTCCGGGCGGGGACTTGGTTACGGCCTGCCTGCGGCCCGGGTGGCCGCGTTGGCCGGTGCAGGCCGGGGTCGCCGTCGGCGCCGCGGCCTCACCCCGTCACGAATAGAACCGGGCGATCTCCCGGCGGGCGATTTCGACTGCGCGGCGCGGTTTCCCCAGGTTGCCGTGCATGGAATAGACGTCGCGCACGACGAACTCGAGCGGAATATTCCGTCCGGCCACGATTTCGAGCGTCGAGCGGATCTCGGCCGCCCACGCCTCTTCATTCAACGCCACGTCGACGCCGAGCAGATTCGGGTTTGGTTTGCGGGAGAATACGATGCCGGTACCGTCCATCTGATCGGCCATGTACTTCTGGTCGGCCCAGCGGGAAATTGAGACGGCCTTCAGATTCGGCAGTTTGCTGAGCGAAGTTCGCCAAATCGGGTCGGCCGGTTCGCAGCAACCCCAATAGACGAAACCGAACAACTCCGCCAGGTCCCGGTAATAGGGGAAACAGAACTCATGGAACAGTTCGGGCGAAACACCCACCGTTTCCTGGCTATCCATGCCCGCCCACATGTCGGAAAGCTTCACATGCCCCGGCTCGACCTTGCGCCGGGGGAGAAGGGTCGTGAAGTTGAAGCATGTGCCGCAGGTGCACTGGTTCGCGTTATTGACCTCCAATAGACCTTCCTGCTCGGCCCAGCGCGACATGCGCAGAGCATTGTCACGCAATAGGGCCATGAGCGCGTGGAGTTTGTCCGGACAGTCGTACATCGCCAGGAAGAACGTCTCCATGCTTATCAGCCGCATCAGGCGCTGCGTAAGGTAGTTGTTGCCGAAGGTTCCCGAGCGCATAGCCACAGGCAGAATGTCGCCGAAGGTCTCTTCAAGGAATGATTTCTCGGCCATCGTCGTCTCCCGGTTGACTCCGAACGTGGAGGGCCGGATCATGTCGAAGCCGTCTCGAAGGTCCTTGATGGGGCAGTCGAAGTGGTAGCCCATGACGACGCCTTCGGCGTCCTTGGCGTATTCGGTTTTGATCTCGATGCCGAACTCGTCGCACCAGACGTGCCACCCCACGTCCAGAGTGTCCGGGCAGACGTGATCGTCGTCGAGCAAGTCGTGGTGCCGGATGTGGCGGAGGAAGCCAGATTCCAGCCGGCGCCCATAGTCGGACTTGCAGCGAAAGATGGAAGCCGGCATGAAGTCGCGATCGAACGTCCAGGTCTCGATCGCGAACGGCGGGCGTGCGCCGGGCTTGGCATCGTTGATATCGGTCCACAGTTGACGGCGTTGCGCCATGACGGGCAGGGCAGCGATTTCGGCCTGGCGTCTGGCCAAGCTGCGTAGGTAGATGCGTTCGTCGTTCGGTAGCGCGTAGGTCATTGTATCGAGCCTCCTTGGCACCCCGAACGTACCAGATGGGCCAGAATCTGTCTAACAAGGTCGGAAGCCGGCTGGTTTGGACGGGCAGCGGCGGGGGGCGGCGGACCGTACGCCGCCCCCTTTCGATCGCTCAGGCACCCGGGTGTCAACGGGTATACGCCTGGGGCAGGGAGCTTTATCGGTCCGAGCGGCCACGCTAATGTTTGGGATAGTACCGCTGCGCGGGGGGGGGGGACGAGGGTGGTGCCACCCTTTGCCTCTCTTTTTCTGTTGCGGTTCATGGGTCGAGATGCTAACTTCAATGCACTGGTATTTTCGGGGGTGTACTAGGGAGCGTCTACCTTGTATACTAATGAGACATTATCGCAGGCGTCGCGTCTGCATAATCGATGGGGACGGAGTCTATCGCGGATGACCGAATTCGATGCGACAGTTGGTGGAGCCCGCACTTCTTGGCATGTGGGCTGTTCTGTTCTTGGGGCTGTACTTTGCGCCGCATTGGCACTGGTAGTTGGCTGCGGAACAACGCAGTATGGCTCGAGTCGGGCATCAACCCGCAGTGTTCCGGCCAGAAAGACGCCTGCATGGTCTCCAAGTGCGCCCTCGGCGCTGGCATCAAACAGGACCAATCGGCCGTCCGTGGCCCCAGCCGTGACAAACGCGCCTTCCCAAGCACACCCCGCCCGCGTCGAAAGCGAAGAGACCGGAAGTTGGTGGCCTTTTCATGGGACATCGGCTAAATCCGCCCCAGCAGTGTCGTACAAGCCTGCCGCGTCGGCACCCATCGCGGTCACGAATGGACTTGCCAAGGCGCTTGTCGCGACCGATGGCACGGGTTCCAGCCATGGAGGGTCAGTCGACGGTCATTCTGCGAAACTATTCAAGCCGCCCGCCGTACCTGATAAGTCTGTGACGGGCGGCGTGGCAACGGCGACGAATGCGTTGTCGACTGCCGTCGCCGATGTCCGTCTTCGCGCAGGGTTGGTTGTCGATGTGACTGTCCTGGTGTCGGGCAAGAAGGAGATCGAGGAGCATGCCAAGCGGGTGTCGGATAGCGGGACAATGACGCTGCCAATGCTCGGGTCCGTTCTGGTCAAGGACAAGACGTTGGAGGAGTTAACGCTCCACTTGGAGATGCTGTATAGGGAGTATTTCGTCAGTCCGCAGGTCATCGTTGATTTCGTGAGGGACGAGAATCCGGAAGCCGTTTCGCCTTGGGGCTTTGCCACTGTTCTGGGCCGTGTGAAGAAGCCGGGTCGGATCAGTCTTCCCGCAACGCGCGATATGACGATCAGTGGCGCCATCCAGCAGGCAGGTGGTTTCGATACCAGCGCTAAGGACAGCGCGATTCGAGTCACGCGGCGCCGTGACGGCACTGGCGCGATCGAGACACGGGAGGTTAACCTGCGGGCCGTGGGTGCGATTGGCAAGCTGGAAGATGATATTGCAGTGCAGCCTGATGATGTGATATTTGTTCCGGAGCTTGTTTTCTAGGTGAGACTTCAAAGATAGGGAGACATGATGAGAACGACAGCGTTGGGGGGGAAGTTGTTTTTGAGTGTGTCGGTGATTGTCTTGGCTGCGTGGGCCATTCAGGCCGGCCCAGGGCAGGGGTTTCACTCTGGACCCTGGATGATCAGCCCTTACGTTAACGAGTCGGCAACGTATGATTCGAACATCGAACAGGCATCACAAGATGCCGAGAGTGGCTGGTTCATGAATTCGGAAGCCGGACTTCGGGCCGGTTATTCGGCCTACATGATCGATGCGACGGCTCTTGGCTATGGCGGTTATCGTAACTACGCGGACGAGACCCGCGACAATTTCGGGTTTTACGGTGAGTCCGCCAGCCTGAAGTATGGCCTTCGCGAACGGCTCCAAGTCCAAGCGGACGAGTACTACCACCATGTTTCCGATATCGATACACACGGAAGCGAGATGTCGATCGGAGGCATATCGCCTGACTCTGTCATGGATGTAGCCGCACGGGCAAAACGCAATCTTTGCCATGTCGGCCTGTCGGCCGGCCGGGACATGTCGGATAAAGTGCAACTCGACGCTGGGTATCGATACGACAGTGCCAGATACGATGAGGCAGATTTGGCTGATTTAAACGGCCATGTCGGGCAACTTGAGGGCGCGTACAAGATTACAGAAAAGAGTGCCGCGTTTGCAACGTTGTTTGGCGGGGCGCAGAAGAATTCGGTGGTGGCGGGCGCGGCCGACTACTATGGCACCCGTCTCGGTGGTGAAACGCGCGGTACTGACAAGATAAGTCTCAAGGCAGGAGCCGGTGTGGAGCAATACAATCGGCCCTCCGGCAGTGCTGGTGACAACAAAACCGCATTCAATTTCGATGTAACGGCGAATTGGGTGGTGACCGACAAGATACGACTCCATGCGGGTGGTCTCAACGGAACCTCGATGTCGTCTGTTCTCCCGAATAACGCGTCCGACTATACGGCTGTGTGGGCCGGCGCCGTTTACCGGGTCATCCCGACCGTGGGTCTCTCTCTCGATGGCATCTACCGTATTGACGATTACCTCGACCCCGTCACGGTGGCCGGCGGAGGCAGCGTTGACCGCAAGGACAAGGGGACGGCGCTGAGTGCGCGTGCTGACTACCAAACACCTGCTGCATTCTTGGATCTCTACGCGCAAGCGTCGTATGAGTCGACAGACTCCAACATCAGTGATTACAACGAAACGCGTGTAACGGTTGGAGTGGATGTCAAGTATTAGGCGAATGACTTACAAGGAGGGCGGACGATGAAGAAGTTGATCATGATGGTGGTGGCGGTGGTTTGTGCAACATGCTTGAGCGCGTCGGCAGCATTCACAGCGCCAACAGCGGCCCAGATCGCGCAAGCGGCGGCCAATCCGGCTGCGCTGGCGACATTGCTTCAGGGAGCCACGGCTCAGCAGGCGGCGGACGTCGTGCGAGTGGTGGTCACGGCGGCACTTGGGCTGGGACTGAGCGCGGACGCCTTGAACACGAGGATTGCCTCGATCGTGAGCGCGAGTTTCACGGCGGTGTCAACTCCTGCTCCGGGAGCGCCGGTCATAACGTCTGCGACGTTTGCGGCGGCGCTAGGTACATCTTTGGGAAGCAGTCCCGGGCTCAGCCAGAACGGCGCGGTAATCGCCGTTGTGGAAACAGCGGTGGCTTCGGCAGGCGGGGGGCATGCTGCTGGTGCCGCACTTGTGACTTCGTTTAGCCAGGCGCTCAACGCATCCGTGGCGGCGCATTTACCTGCCAAGGGTTACGAGATCCAGCAGTAGAAAAGTTGAGCGTGTCGGGCTTGGATAGACAAGGCCGGGAATCTTTCCCGGCGTGTTCTATGTCTTTTGGCCCCGGTTCGCACGGCCTCGAGAGTTCACCGCGTCTTTCCCCAAGCGTGACGACCGCTGACTGCCGGTTTCTGGCGAAAGTGGATCGGCTGCTCGCAGTTCGAAATGTGCCGCCCAGTGTATTCTGGTTCCGCCTTTGAAAAATGGCTGCTAGGGGCTCTCGTGATCGGCGCGGTCGGGATCACGTGGTTATGGGCCGGAATACTAGCAGCGTGGCTGAAGCCATTCTTCTGGGCCTTCGTCGTTCTCCTGATTGCCCTCCTGCTGGCGCCTTTTATCCGGACTTGGGGGGGGCAGTTCGGTTTGTTGCCTGCTGACACCGAACGGCGCTCGCGATGGTGGTTCTTGCGCGACCCCTTTTTCTACTCAGGGGCCCTATTTATCGGCTATTTAGTGCTTCAGTGGTTTAACTCAGGCCGGTCCATCGCCTTTGACCGCCAGTCGCTTCGGTGGGGCTACCTGCCTCCCCCCCATCCCGGTTGGCCGTCGGCAATCAACGCAGCTGAGGCGGCACAGATGGTCGACTGGTTCCTGCCTCCGTGGATTGCCGCGTTGGTTCTGCGTTCGCCTTGGGTCAGTCGCGGCGGCGTGATACGTTTCCTCCACTTCCTGACTTACCAAGCTGGGGCTCTTGCTTTTTTCGGCTTGGTGCAATTTGCTTCCCGGACCGACTCCATCTACTGGCTTCGGCCTCTTCAGTGCGTCTTTTTTGCATCCTTCGGTTATTCGAATCACGCGGCTGCCTATTTCGTGCTGATGGGGTCATTGGCTGCAGGCCTTCTATATCGTGAAATTTTTAAGTGCGATTCGGCACCGAAGCGCGGCAGGCTGGCGTTGCTGGGCTGCACGCTTGTCCTTTGTCTGACGGGCGCCAACTTATCGTTGAGTCGCGCCGGGGTTATTTGGGCTTGGACCTTGGCGTGCTTTGCGGCGGTATACGGCTTGTTTCGCGGCTGGACAGTGCTGCCGCCAGTGGGGCGGCTCAACTTGGCGGTGGGCACAGTGGCGGCCGTGTGCGTGCTCTACTTTGCCGTGTCTGGATTTGGTAGTCACGCGATCGGACATAGGTTTCAGGCCCGTACCTCCGGACAACACGTCTTGATTCCTCTTTTGGACAAGATTAATCTCGATTTGGGTGCAGAACGGAAGATGCTGTGGCGAATTGCATGGCGCATGTGGCATGAGGCGCCTTGGCTGGGGTTGGGAGGGTGGGGGTACCGATATTGTGTGGCTTTCTATTTGCCTCAGGTTGAGTTGGACAAGCTGCCGCATAATTCCGGTTTAGCCAATGTGCACTGTGACTTTCTTCAGTTCTTGGTCGAGTTCGGGGCGATCGGGGTTGGACTGGGCATGGTGGCAGTTGGGTGTCTCCTCTGGCCACTCCTCACGACCATGAGGAATGGCGGTGCGCTTTGGGTTATGACAACGATCGGGCTTTGCCTAGTTATCGCATTCAGTATGATTGACTTGCCTTTTCGATGTCCGGCCATCACCCTCACGTGGGTGGCGCTTTTCGCCGCCCTGCCGCGCGTAACGGGCACGGAGACGGACCGACACAAGTCGGCGTGCGCAGCAACGCGACTGGTAGGGCGTGGGCGTCGGTCCCCGCCCCGCCGTGACAGCCACGCGCTCGGCGCAGCGCAGCGAGGGCACTGGCGCCCTATTCAAGGGCGCTTCTGGGTTTGTGGGGGGAAATCGGATTGGCCCGGGCGTGATCTGGATGGGCTGGCATGGGGAGCATCGGGTATAGTGCGGGCATGAAGGACAGAGCGCTTAATGGGCATTATCAGCAGTTTCTGGGCGACACGAGTCCGTGGGTGGTGGACGAGGTGCGGTTGGACGTGGAGCATCTGATCAACGAGGTGCGGTTGGCGGTGAGTTCGGATGCGATTTGGGCCTGTCCGCAGTGCCACAGCCGGATGCACATCAAGGAGT
>CAITUY010000174.1 GCA_903895695.1 uncultured bacterium | reverse complement strand
TCTCCCCCGCCGTCACCCCGGATCGCCCGCCTCGTGACGTGCCCGCGGCTTCCCCCGTGGACGCGCCCTCCCCGCACCTCGACGAGTCCGATCAACCCGGCGAGTTGAACCCCCGGCAATTGCGCCTGCTCTCCGCGCTTGGCTACTCCTTTCTCGGCGGAGACTTAGGTGCCGGCGTTTCCACCGTCTCCTTCACTCCGCAAGAGGTCCCGAGCTTTGCTCGGCGCACGATGCCTGTCCCTTTGGGATTGCACGTCTTCTGGCGGCCAAGAACAACGTCAGACCTGAAATGAAGAGGGCAGCGGATGAGGGCTCCGGGACCTCGTTGATTGTGTTGCTGTCGAGTGTTACGGCTCCATTGATAGCGAAGACCCGCCCGTTCACTGTGGCACCGGTATTCAGGGTGTCTGATGTGAGGGCGACGATGTTTCCTAAGAACTCCGTTCCCGCGCCGAGGGTAGCCGAACTCCCGACTTGGAAAAAGACGTTGTCGTAGGTGGCGCCGTTTATCAACGAGATCGACGAGGCCGGGGCGGTCGTAAGCGTAGAGCCGATTTTGATGACGAAGGTCGAGTTGGCCTGACCTTGACCGTTGAGGACTAGTTGCCCTGTCAGTTGTGCCGACGTATCGAAGTTATAGACCCCCGGCGAAAGTGTGAGCCCGCCCAAGTCCTTACTGGTCAGGTCCGTCGCGCCCGTAAAGACCAAGAGCATGTTATAGGCCGCCAATGCGTCAATTTGGGCCTGTGCCGCAACCGCATCGGCTGCGTGAATCGTTCCATTCACTATGCCTGGGGGAAACCCCGTGATGGAAGATCCTGGGCTCACGCCAAGGTCTCCATTGATCACGGTCGCCCCCGTGCTGGTCACCGTCGAGCCTCCGAGCACTGCGAAGTTTGCCGCCGTGCCCCAATTCACACTAGAGGCGTCGGCTCTGATCGCGCAGCAGAACACGATGACCGCGGTCGCCCACGTGTTCCGCAGTACCATGAAATGTGTTTTCATAATGATTCATCCTTTCAGTTCTGGATAATTGAAAGATAAGTCCGGAAGCCAGAATTGAACTATGGGGTATAACCCTACCGCACCGGTGCGCATTTCAGCGCCACCTTACGGCACCAAGGCTGGGTTAGCGCGTCATGGGCCGCAATAGCGGCGTCATTGGCGGCGATATCGGATGCCTGATTACCGGTCGTATCGGCCGAACCGTTGGGCCGCTGCCATCAGCAGTCGCATCCCCGTCAGTCGGGAACCATTGTTGATCGATCCAGCCGGACTGAACAGCAGCCCCCGGTGTTCGCGGCCCTGCTCGACGTCGCGCAGGAATTCGCAGACCATCCGTTCTTCGTCATTCCGACTGAAGGTGAACGGGGCAAGTTGCCCGTGAATGACCGCCCGCGGGCAGTGCTGACGGATCTCGCGCACACTCAACGTGGGCCCGAGATTGAGGACGGTGAAATCCAACCGGCCCAGCAACGGCAGCAGATGGCCCATGGGCGAATCGGAATGCTGGAACCGCCAGTCACCCGGCTCGGGCGCATAGCGGCTAAACATGGCCTTGAGGATCGGAAAGCAGAACTGCTCGTACATGTCGGGAGTCAGCAAGTAACAGTTGTCGTCGGCGAAGGTGAATCCGTGCGGCGCGGTTTTGGGCGTGTAGCCGCTCTCTTCGTCCAGCACGCGTGCCAGCTCCAGCATCTTGGCTTGAATGGTGTCGCGGAACCGCGCCGCCAGGTCCGGGTTCTCCAGGAGCAGGTAGATCAGGTTCTCCACGCCGTAGACACTGGTGGCAAAGGTGACGGGGCCGCGTTGACTGCGATACAAGGGCGGTTTGAGGCCCATATCCACCAGCCGTTTCCGGGCCTGATCCCAGCCGGCCGGCAGGATGAACCCGCGGACGTCGCGCTTGCCGACGCGGTCCAGCAGCGCCTTGAGTTCGTCTTCGTCGTGCGCCGACTGATGGAGCCACCATGACTGCGAATCGGCATTCCATTCGTTGCGGGCTTCGAACAGGTCCGCCAGCCCCAGAATCGCCGGGTACTGCCGATCCGGGGGCGGGCTGGGCTGCTCGTTGAGAATCCGCCGCCCGATGATCGCCTCGGCCTTGTCGTTGTAAGCTCTGCAAAGCGCCAGCCGCCAGGGCTCGTCGTGATCCCACCGCCACAGGTCCAGCACCTGTCCCAACTCATCAAACACCGGCTCCCCACCCCAGAAGATATTCAGCGGCACCTGGGGGATGTCCTTGCCGAACGGATCCCTGACCGCAATATCCTGGTCGGCCCAGAAGCGCGGAAGGTCCATCGGCACCACCCCACCGTGGGCGTGGGCCTCGCGGACCAGCCCGCGGGCCGTAGCAACTTGATCGGGCGTGAATTCACTCAAGTCTGCCATAACACTCCTTTTGTCCGACGGCTGTGAAGCCGAACTGGTAACACGTTCATCGTCCATTCCACAGAGTGGGACGAGGCGCAAATGTAGCCCGCTGCATCAGTCTGCGCCAGTCGAAACACGCAGGACGGCGCCACCTCGCCAGGGTCTTTTGTTCTGGCCTCGCTTGGGCCGGTTCCGACGGAGCGGAACCTGTAAATAGGACATACGTCCTATGCCTATGCCTCTGCCGGATGTTCCGGCGCCGGATTTGGCCCCCGGCACATGGACGGATGCGGTGGGTTAAATTGATAAGAAATTGCTTTTCGGTCGGCACCTGCCCGCATAGGTCGAAGGCATGCCAGAACCGGTCTGAAGCAGCGATGTTACACAGATCGTGCGGTTTGCTATTGCACCTGCTGCCAGTGAAGGCGGATAATCCCGCCCGTTTGCAACCGCCAACGGTCTCCGGCGGAAACAGCGAAAGAAGAATGCCATGGCCACTTTAAAAACCGTAGTCGTGGGCGCCGGCGGGATCTCCAACGCCTGGTTCCCGTCCCTGAAGATCGAAGGCGTCGAGATCGCCGGAGTCGTGGACCTCAATCCGGATGCGGCACGGGCGCAGCTCCAGAAGCACGGCCTGACGTGCGAAGTCTCCGCCGACCTGCGCAAGATGCTCCGCCGCACGCGGCCGGACTTCGTGGTCGACCTGACGATTCCCGACGCGCACTGCAAGGTCACCTGCACGGCCCTGCAGGCCGGCTGCCACGTGATCGGCGAGAAGCCCATGGCATCGTCCATGTCCGAAGCGCAGCGCATGCTCCGGGCCGCGGAGAAGGCCGGCAAGGTCTACATGGTCAGCCAGTCGCGCCGCTATGAGAAGCGTCATGCGGCGCTGCGGCGATTCCTGGCGTCGAAGGAGATCGGGCCGCTCACATCCATGAACTGCCAGTTCTTCATGGGGTGCCATTTCGAGGGGTTCCGCAACGAGATGCCGAGCCCGCTGATCCTCGACATGTCGATCCATCACTTCGACCTGGCGCGCATGCTGAGCGGCGCCGACCCCGTGGCTGTCTATGCCCGCGAGTACAACCCGACCGAGTCGTGGTACAAGGGCGACGTGGCCGCATCCTGCATCTTCGAGATGACCAATGGCGTGATGTTCACCTACAGCGGAAGCTGGTGCGCCGAGGGCGTGCACACCTCGTGGCACGGCGACTGGCGCCTGCAGGGCACCAAGGGTAACGTGCTGTACGAGCGCGACCAGGCGCCCCACGGCGCGCTCGTCACCGGAGATACCGGCTTCAACCGCGCGACGACCAAGGTCGAAGTGGCGGACATCGAAATCCCCGGCAACGGCCAGCACGGCGCCCTGAAGGAATTCCTCGCGGCGATCCAGGGTGGTCCCGCGCCACAGGGCGAATGCCACGACAACATCAAGTCGCTGGCCATGGTCTTTGCCGCCGTCGAGAGCTCCCGCAAGGGAAAGCGCGTGGCGATCAAGTGGTAGAAAAGTTGAATTCGGAATCCCGAATTCGTAATTCCTAATTTCAAACCCCAGTCCCCTCTCAACAACAACCCAGGAGAATCCATGATTACCCCGATCCAGAAGGACATCCGCATCGGCACACTGGCCGGCTGCGGCCCCAAGACCGCCGAATACATCGCCGCAATCCTGCCGCATGGCTTCGAGTCGTTCGAGCTCAACTGCTGGCAGGAACTCGGCGAAACCGACCTGCGCAAGCTTTCCCGGCAGATCAAGGACGTGCTCGCCGGCAGCGATGCGGTCATCAGCAGCCTCGGCATCTACGGCAACCCGCTTGACCCCGCGAGCCCGAAGCGCGCGGCGACGCTCAAGTCCTGGAAGGCCGCCATTGACGCTGCCCCCCTGTTTGGCTGCGATCTCGTCTGCGGGTTCACTGGCCGCATCGTGGGCAAGCCGATCCCCGAATCCATGAAGGCCTTCGGCAAGGTTTTCGGCGATCTCTCGAAGCGCGCCGCCGACAAGGGCGTGCGCATCGCGTTCGAGAACTGCGACATGGGCGGCACATGGCAGAGCGGTGACTGGAACATCGCCCAGTATCCCGCGGCATGGGAAATGATGTTCAACGAAGTGCCGGCCAAAAACCTCGGCCTGGAATGGGAACCCTGCCACCAGATGGTCAAGCTGATCGACCCCATCCCGCAGCTTCGCAAGTGGGTGCCGAAAATTTTCCACATCCACGGCAAGGACGCCACGGTCAAGTGGGATGTGGTGCGCGAATTCGGCGTGGGCGGCGCCAAGCAGTACGCCTTCCACCGCACACCCGGCTTCGGCGATTGCAACTGGACGGACATCATCAGCGAGTTGCGCCAGCAGAAGTGGACCGGCGCCATCGATATCGAGGGATGGCACGACCCGGTTTATAACGGCGAACTGGAGATGTCCGGGCAGGTGTTCGGCCTGAACTACCTCAAGCAGTGCCGTGGTGGCGCATTTATTGCGCACCCGCAGATCTGACATTTTCCGCATGCGGAAAATGTTTAGGCGAAACTGTAGCCGCGGCCGTGGGCCGCGGCTTTTTTGCGCTGGAATACAGGCACGGCGGGATGATTCTGTACGGGAACCGAAAATCTACAATCCACCCGTCAGGATGGTGGTGAACGTGGTGACGGGCGTCGTCTCGCGGATACCGTCGAGCGTCTGGCGCGCATCGCCGATCAGCCCCTTGATATCCTTGTAGAGCGCTTCATCCTTGGACAGCTTGCCCAGCGTCCCCTCGCCCTTGTCCAGGCGGTCGGTGACCACGCGCAGGTTGGCAACGGCCGCGTCGAGGTTCGTATAGATCGTATCGTCCTTCGAGAGCAGCTTGCCGACGGTGCCCTCGCCGCTCTCGATGCGGTCCGTGATGGCGCGCAGGTTGGCCACCGTGGCGGACAGGTTCGTGTAGATCGTATCGTCCTTCGCCAGCAGTTTGCCCAGCGTCCCCTCGCCCTTGTCCAGGCGGTCGGAGATCGCGCGCAGGTTGGCGGCCGCCGCGGCGACGTCCTTGTAAAGCGTGTCATCCTTCGAGAGCAGCTTGCCCAGCGTCCCCTCGCCCTTTTCCAGCCGGTCGGAGATCGCGCGCACGTTGGCGACCGTGGCGCTGATGTTCGTATAGACCGACTCGTCCTTGGAAAGCAGTTTGCCCAGCGTCCCCTCGCCGCGCTCCACCCGCCCCAGCACCTCCACCAGCGAAACCGACGCCTTGCGGATGTTGCCCAGCGTCCCCTCGTCCTCCAGCGTGCGCCGCAGTCCTGCCACCACCTCCGCAATATCGCGCATCAGGTCACGCGGTGGCGTGCCCATAAACTTCGCGTCGTCCGACAGCTCCGCACCAGAGCCAGGCTCGATCAGCAGGTAGTTGCCGCCCAACAGTGAACTGGAAATCACGGTGATCTTGTAGCCGTCGTGCATCTGCACATGTTCGCTGAACGCCAGTTCCACCAGCACCCCGCTGTCCCGTGCCAGCCACATCTTCTTCACCTGGCCCACCGGCACGCCATGGACGATCACACTGTCATGGGGGCGCAGCCCGCCCACATCGCTGAAATTGATCTGTATGTGCTGCCCTCTGCCACGCAGCAAATCCAGGAGATCCGAGCCCGAGATGACGATCGTGAAGAACGCCAGCAGAACCAGGACACCCGCCACAAACAGGCCGACCATCATGTCGCCAAAACCGCTCGCCTTTTTCATTTCGTACCGCCTTCCACAAAGAAATTCCCACGCGTGATGTATTGCGCCTCAAGAAACTGCTGTACTTCCGGGCACGCCGAGGCGGCAAAGGCCTTGGGTGTGGCCACTTCCACGAAGCGTCCGCCGTGCAGCATGGCCACGCGGTGACCGATCGACAGGGCCCCCTGCATGTCGTGCGTCACCACCACGCTGGTCACGCCCAGATCCCGGTTCAGATGCTGGATCAGCCGGTCGATCGTGCGCGCCGTAACCGGATCCAGACCGGAGGTGGGTTCGTCATAGAGCACGATCTCGGGACGCCGCACGATCGCCCGCGCCAGACCGGCACGCTTCTGCATGCCACCCGAAATCTCGGCCGGATACTGGTCGGCTGCGTCCTCGAGATCCACCATCTCCAGCGCCTCGTGCACACGCTTGGCGATTTCATCTTCGGGCAGATCCGTCTTCTCCTCCAGCGGCAGCGCCACGTTCTCGGCCACGGTCAGCCACCCCAGCATCGCGCCGCCCTGAAACAGGTAACCGAAACGCTCGCGCAACCGCTCCAGATCGCGGCCGTCGGCATCGCTCACCGACTCATCGCCCAACCACACCGTGCCCGACGTGGGGCGCAGCAGCTGCACCATGTGCTTGAGCGTCACGCTCTTGCCGGTGCCCGAGGGGCCGACAATCACGAACACTTCGCCCTTGCGGATCTCGAAGGAGAGATCGTCCAGGACGTTGCGCCCGGCCAGGCGTTTTACGATATGTTCGAAGCGGATCATGGTTTGTCTAGTAGAAGAAGCGGGTCACAAAGTAACCGACAATCAGCACCAGCAGGAACGAAATGATGACGGCCCGCCGCGTGGCCTGGCCGACGCCGACCGCGCCCTGCGTAGCGGTCAGTCCCTCGTTGCACGAAATCGTCGTGATGATGATGCCGTAAATTAATGCCTTGACCAGGCCGACAAACAGCTCCTTGGCGCGGGCGAACTCCATCGCATTGCTCATGTACTGCGCCCAGGGGACGTTGAGCTGGGTTGTGCCGATGACACCGCCGCCGAGCGTCCCGAGCATGCAGGTGTAAAAGGAGAGGATCGGCGTCATGATCATCATGGCGGCCATGCGCGGCGTGACCAGGAAGCGCACCGGATCGATCGACATGATCTCCAGCGCGGCAATCTCGTCGTTGACCGTCATGGTGCCGAGCTGCGCGGCCATGGCGGAGCCCACGCAGGCGCCCAGAATCAGGCCGGTGATGAAGGGCGCCATTTCGCGCAGCATCGACACCATCACGGCGGAGCCGATGTAGACCTCCTGGTTGTAGCGCCGCAGCTCAATGCCGGTCTGGAAGGCCAGGATCATGCCGGTGAAGAGCGCCACCACGGTGATGACCGGCAGACTCTCGATGCCGCAGATATACATCTGCCGCATGAACTCCGCGCGGGCCTTGGGCCGACGCAGGTCGGGCAGCATCCGGATGGCGCGTACGCCCAGCAGCACGGCACGCCCCGTGTCGGCCATGCTTTCCCGCGCCGCCAGCACCAGACATTCCAGACGGCTGGCGTTTTCGGGGTATTCAAATGGCTCGCGGGTGATCACTTGCGCTGCTCTCCGGTCTCATCCGTACCGCCGCTGGTCCAGAACCAGAACCAGCGGGAACGTACCGCGGCGCCGTCGCCTTCCTGGCCGAACAAGCCGCCTAGAACCTTCCAGTCGAGGGATCCGCCAGGCGGCCTCTTCCACTCGGCCAACGCGCCCAGTTGCGTGTAAGCCGTATGATCGCATTGCTGGCCCCATCGGGCAAGGCCCCAGAAGAGATCGTGGTCGACCGCCCCATGCTGCTCGTTCTGCACATACCAGGACCAGAACGGCGCCCAGTTGCGCTCGATCCCCTGACCGTCGCGCATGAAGGTCAGCTCCGGCACGCGGATGCGCGTCCCCTCGGGCGTTTCCTGGCGCGAGTAAAACGGCCATACGCGGACGTAGTCCAGATCGGCGACCACCTGGCCATGGGTCTCGATCTCGCACCGGGTCGCATGGTAGAACGGCACCAGCGTCTCGCTCTGCTCGCGCCGACCGCCGCTGGCGCTCGCATCCTCCCACCAGAACGGCCACGCGATCGTGCCGCGGTGCCCCGTGGACGTCTCGGTGTGCGTCCAGAGCGGCCAGACGTTGTCTTTCTCACTGTCTTTTTTCGAGGCGGTGTCATAGATCGGCCACGGGCAGCGCAGGCTGGTTTCGCCGTTGGTCATCTCCATGCGGGAGAAGAACGGCGGCAACACCATCCAGCCGCGCTGCGTGTCCGTGTCCACGCGGCCATAGACCGGAAACAGCATTTCGGCCGTGCCATGCCGCTTCGGCCCGTCAAAGACCTGCTTCGTCCAGAACGGCCAGAACGAAAAGGAAGCGCGTTCCGTCGCCGTGGTGGACGTGCCGTAAACCGGGAAGATGCAGAAGCGCTCGCGCTTCGGCCCGGTCTCGCGAAAATAGATCGGCCACAGGTAGCTTTCGGTCTTCTGGTCTCCCTGGCGGTAGTTCAAATAGAGGGGAAAGAAAAAAAACTGCAGGTCGTCGAGCCAGAGAAAATCCCGCACTTCGCCGCCAACCGGGAACACGGCCGCAAAATTCTCGCCGCCGCGGGTGCGCCCCTTGCAGTAGACCGGCAGCAGCCAGAAGGTGTGGCGCGAAAGCGGGTCATTGACATTCTCGTCCTTGTCAAAGGCCGGGAACGCCCACCAATCGGCATAATCGTCGCGGCGATGGAAGGAACTCCACGGCCAGACCACATCGGTGAGGCTCTCGTGCCGGTTCGTATCCGCCACCCGGCTGAAGAACGGCCGCACCGCCAGCACGTCCAGCCCATCCTTGCTCTGGCCGATCTCGAAGAGGGGGCCGATGCGGAAACGCCAGGCTGCGCCCGCTACCGCGGGCGCGTTGGTTGCCGGCGGGGGCGCGTTGGTGATGACCGCGTCCGCCGGGGGGGTGTTGGCACGGGCGGTAACATATGAAAGCAGGAACAGCAGGCAGGCTGATCGTAATAGGAAAAACGGCGTGTGGGCAACTTTGTCGTAAGCCTTGTCGGAAGCCTTGTCGGAAGCTTCGTCGACAAAGCTCACGACAAGGCTTACGACAAAGTGCGTTAGGCCCTGATACAGCGCCATGGGTCTGATCCTTACAGATTTTGTCGATAATATTCGTGAATGCGTTTGTCGCAGCCGAACGTCATGGCGATCAGAGCCGTGCGGATCCACATGCCGTTGCGCATCTGCCGCCAGTACATGGCGCGCGGATCGCGGTCCACCGCCGTGGAGATCTCGCCGCGCCGCGGCAGCGGATGCATCAGGATGGCGTGCGGTTGCAGCAGCTTCAACTGCTCCAGACCGAAATGGAAGCGGGTGGTGTCGATGCGCGCGCTTTCGCCTTTCTCCTTGTCCCACTCGTCCTGCACACGCGTCATGTAGATGGCGTCCGCCTCCGGGATGGCCGCGCGGAAATCGTCGCTGCAGCGGTGCTCG
>CAITUY010000173.1 GCA_903895695.1 uncultured bacterium | reverse complement strand
CTACGCAGACTCGCCCTCAACGCCATCAAGTCAAACAAGTCTCAGCCGAAGCTCTCCGTCCGAAGCAGGCGACTCATGGCCGCCTGGAATCACGACTACCTCGCCTCCCTCCTCGGTGGGCTTTAAGATGCGTTTGCCCTGAGGAAAAGCCCTTGCGGGATAATGCCGTTAGCAATATCATATCATTATGCCTGCAATGCGGTTTGCATGGGACGATGCCAAGGCTGAAGAGAATCGGCGTAAACACGGCATCTCGTTTGAGGAGGCCTCTACGGTCTTCGCCGACGATAATGCACGCTTGAAGCACGACCCTGACCACTCGCAGGAGGAAGACCGATTTCTGCTTCTTGGATTCAGTGCCAGGTTACGAGTGCTGATTGTGTGCCACGCCTATCGTGAGAATGATGAGGTGATCCGAGTCATCTCGGCACGCAAAGCGACGCCCAACGAGCGCACACAGTACGGGAGTTACCTATGAGAAAAGAATACGATTTCACGGATTCGGTTCGGAACCCATACGCCAAGAATCTCCGCAAGCAGGTCACCATGCGCCTGGGAACGGATGTCATCGAGTACTTCAAGGCACTGGCACAGGAGACGGGCGTGCCCTATCAGAACCTGATCAACCTCTACCTGAGCGAGTGCGCCCATTCGGGCAAGAAACTCTCGCTAAAGTGGGCATCATAGTACGCAGAACCACGGCGTCGCGGCTAGCGTCGCTAGGCGCCGCATCCACACGCCGGAACACTCGGGTGACCGTTGGCGATGACCATTCGACGGTCCGCTCTACGGCGCGGTCGTCGCCTTCAACCGGATCGTGAGGCTGGCTTTCTCGGCTGGCGGCAGGTCGCCCGGGCGCACCAGGATCCGGACACAGAGATTGGGCTCCCATTTCCGGATATCCTCGACGTCAACCTGGGCGGCCGGGCTGAGCTCGACGCGCAGCGTCAGCTTCTGGTCCGGATCCTTAAGGGAGAGTGAGCCGATCTTCCCGCTGGAGATCTTTTGCGCGGCCGGATCATAGGCCGCGGGGATGGCGCCGCGCTTCTCGTCCGCCTCGAATGCGCCCTTAGCGAAACGGGCGGCCGGTATCTTCAGGGTATAGAAGACGGCAGCCAGCTTGTTGCTGTTGCCGCCGGTGACGCCCGCACCGGCCACGTCGAGGTCGAACCGTGCGACCCCATTGGGCTCAAGAGTTGCGCGCTCCGCGACCGAAACAGGTACGCCTCCAACCACGATGGTCCCCTGCAGCGTCTTGCCTTCCGGAGTCGTTGTCACCTTCAGGTCTTTGGCGCTGGCGAGAGAGACACTTCCGGGAAAGCCCTCGACCACGCCCAGCAGTTCGAACCAGTCCGGCCCCATCGGCACGCCCCAGGAGAACCCGTCATCCTCGACCAGGCCTGACGGCTGGCTTGCCAGGTGCGTCTTGTCGATAGCCGCCTGCGTGGCTGCCGGGACTGTGCCGTCGCCGGCCGCGGCTGAGAACACGACGTGCCGCCAATGCCGCAGCACGGTCATTCTGCCGCCCGGAAGGTCACTCCACGACGACGTCTCCATGTGGTGATAGTCGTATTTGGCCGCCTGGTCGATGCGGGTGAGATTCATGCCCCATACCTCGCCGGGTTTGGGGCGGGGCACTTCCAGCCCCTTCCAGGGCAGGCGAATGACCGCGCGCCAGCCTTTGTCCGTGCGGGTAACGTCGGCGGCCAGGCCGGTGACGTTGAACTTGATGTCGTTATTGCGCGTGTCGAACACCGTGCCCCCGGCCGATACCTGGACCATGATGATGCTGCCCGTGCTGCTGTGCGTGTGGCCGGCGTCCAGCCAGACATAGACGCTATCGTCCTTCCACAGCGAGATGGCATCGCGGTTGGTCTGTGCGGCGCCGATGGCGTCGTCCGTGCAATCGAAGATCACCTGCAGGGCCGTGCTGTCCCAGCTCACCGTCGCGCGGGTGGGCTGCTTCGGCGGCGCGCCCGAGCCGACGACGCGGAAGTCGTCGATCGTCACCGGCTGGCCTTCCTGCAACACCACTATGCCCGGCGCACCGAGCGCGGCCTGCTCCGCCGACCCATTCGTGACTACAAGGGCGACAAGCGCCGCCAGCGCCGCAAACGTTCGTTTTCTCATGTCACACTTCTCCTGCAGGTATTCCTTTGACGAGCCGACACAGAGGCAGAGACACGCGTAGCATCTTGACACATATGGAGACAAACTTTTTCGGTTTCTTTTGTGCCTAGCGACGGGTTACCTTTGGCCTCCGGATTCGAGGTGCGAGTGCTTCCAGGACGGGCGTAAGGAAATAGGGCAACTCATCGGGGGCTGAAGATGAAGAAGATGCTGGGAATCGTGGGTTGGGTCTGCGTGATGGTGGCGGCGTGGCTGGGGGCGGCGCGACCGGCTTCGGCGGTCGGGGCCCAGAGTTCGCTGCTGGTCCTGACCTCGGATGGCGAGATGGACGAGCACTACAAGCAGGACCTCGTGAGCGCCGGCTTCACGGTCACGAACGTGAGCTTGTCTGTTCCACTCACGTCCGAGTACCTGAAGCACTTCGGGGCCGTCATTCTGACCGACGTGCCATACCCTGGTGAGGAGTACAACGTCTACGGGTGGCGGCTGGTCAACATTCCGGCCAATCTGACGGCGATTCAGGACTATATGACCGCGGGCGGCGGCGTGTTGTTCGAGGTGGCCGGCACGGAATTCGGCGAGTTCTACGCCAATGGGTATAACGCCTTCCTGGGCCGCTATGGCGCGACCTTCTTCGCGCAGGGGTTGCGCGATGACGCGGAGACCATCAAGGTCACGGACAAGAAGAACACGTGGGACTACGAACATGTCAACGGCGCCTATGCGGCGGGCGTGATCGTGGGCGATCACCCCATCGTGAAAGGGCTGACGTGCATCCTCTACCCCCTTCACATCCTGCGCTGGGACCTGGCGTACGGCACCACCCCCTTCACGACGACGAAGGACTGGACGGTCCTGGCGGCCGGCAAGCCCACCTCCGGCACGCATGAACCGGTTGACAACAACAATGTCGGGCCCCGCCTTACGGAGAATCGCACCATCGTGGCGATACGGCCGGTCGGCAAGGGCTTCCTGGCGGTCAGTGCCATTCACGCCTACTACACCCTGACGCAGGCGTATTCCGCCAGTTGGCACCAGGGCGAAGCGGATACCGGCGCGATCAAGGGCATCGCGCTCAACGGCTTGACGAACGGCCCGGCGAGCGACCTGGGCAAGTTGTTCGTCAATGTATACCGGTACATGGAGGATAACAGTTCGAAGAACGACCTGGGACGCGGCTCAGCGCTCCCGGCCGAACTGCCCAAGCAGGTGGGCCTGTCGCCCGCCACGGACTGGCACACCCTCGTCCCGCCGCCGACGTGGCGTCACCGCGTGATTCCCAAGTGGTACAGTTCGCTCTTCTATTACGACGAACTGCCCGACCCCAATGTCATCGGCGAGATGAAGTATTTCAAGGCGCTGGTCGGTGTGCGCTCCGTCGCCAGCAGCGGCAAGGGGACGGTCAAGGAGTACCGCGACGCCGCGCAGAAGGCCGGCTATTCCGCAGTCTACTTTACCGAGACCATGGAGGATGTGAGCGCGGAGAAGTGGTCGAAACTCGTGAAAGATTGCGACGCCAACTCCGATGAAACGTTCGCGTGCGTGCCGGGCTATGACCTGGAGGACGCCTGGGGCCAGCGTTATCTCGTGCTCGGCGTACGTCGCTTCCCGAATCCGACGTCGCTCACCCCGGACGGGAAGAAGCTCAAGGACCTGCGCATGCTGTCGCTGGGGTGGGCGGGGCAGCTCACCGCCGTGCATCGCCCCGGTTCCGGCAAACTGCACCCGAAGATGTGGAAGCACTTCCAGGGTGTGACGGTCTACACCTATGACGGCGCGGGCAAACTGGTGGACGATGCGCTGATGAGCTATCAGTGGCAGACGCTCAGCGACGGCACGCCGTTCCCGATCGCGGCGCACGAAGTGTCGGACCCGGCTCAAGTCGCGACGGCGGCGGCGAACGGGTTCCAGCAGATCCTGCCGGCGCCGACGCTGGTCCAGGCCGTGGATTACTTCCACTATGCGTTGACGCACAACTTCGACGACCCGCCGCGGTACTTCATCTCCGAGGGGCCCATCCTCGACGGGTGGAGCATCTGGAACAAAGATATCGGCAAGTCGAAGGACGAACGCGACCACTTCCGCGTGGGCCTCGGCGTCTCGGGCACGGAGCCCATCACCGAAGTGACCCTGACCGACGGCTTCGACCTGGCCGGGCGCTGGACGCCCAACGCGACCAACTTCACCGCGCTGGTGGACAGCTTCCACGATATGCAGCACGAGTTTCTGCTCCAGGCGAAGGATGCCAAGGGGCGGCGCGTGCTCTCGCCGCCGATCCGGACGGTGTCCCGCAACTGGCGCCTGCGCTGCGGCGACAAGCAGAACTGGCTCGGCACGCTGGTCATCTATACCGGCACGCGGTCGCCGTTCGTCACCTATAGCCTGCCGGGCAAGAACACGTTGGAAGGGGTGGCGGGTTGGCAATGGAGCAATCGCAGCAACATCAGCCACATTCTGGACTTCCCATTCTATTCGCAGCATGTGCAGGTGGACGACGTGGACCTGACGTCGAAGTACCTTAACGCCGAGTGGGAGCAGATCGGCGGGGATTCCAGGTCGCCCTACGGCGTGCAACCGACGGAGTATGTGGACGGCTACGAGCGCACCACGTGCTTCAAGCCGCGTAGCGGGGCCTTTGCCACGGCGCGGGTGCAGGTCCAGGTTCACATCAAGAAGAATATCGAGCCGGACATCAAGGGCGCCCTGTACCCCGTGATGTTTCAGGTTCCCCCAACGCGCCAGCGCGTCATTTTGCCGGGACAGGAACCGACGACGGTATCCGCGCTCAAAGCGCCGGTGGATCTGCCCGTTGGCAGCTACGTGGCCGGCGTCGTCGTGCTGTCGCCCGGGCTGCGACTCGTCGGTACTCAGATCGGGTACCCGGCGCCGGCGGCCGGCACTCGCTTCCCGGCCGGCACGAATGTCACGGCCAGTTATATCTATCTGCGCGAACTGCCGTTCGAGTGGCGCAATCTCGCGGAAGGCGGGCTGTTCGGCAAGGGGTTCACCTCCAACATGGATGCCAGGGCCGAAACGGCGCTGGCGGCCATGGGCTTCCACGGGACCGCGCCGTTCGAGTTTACCCTGAAGCAGGGCGTGCTGGACAGGCTGGCCTTCACCGCCCAGTTTACCGCGAAGGATGGCGGCATTGCCGGTAAGTGCAAGAATGCACAGGGCCAGGCGCTCCTCGATACCGTTCCCTGCGAGATTCGCGGGCTCAACCCGCGCATCGCCTCCGCCGTGTGGCGTTCGGATGCAGACCGGCTGGAGTACTTCGCGTGCTTCCCACAGACCGGCACGGTGAATTATATCGGCCGCCCCGACGGTTCTTGGCAGCCCGAACTGCCGAAACAGGATGCGTTCGGCGTGGCCCCGGGCACCGGCATGCTCTCGTTTGACGCCGACAAGACGGTGGACTTCTACGCCGGCAACGTGGCAACCTGTGCGCCGGACCTGTTTGTTTCCGTCGTGATCTGGAACGCGAAGGAAGCCTGGTTCCGGGTGAACAATCCGACGGACAAGGACGTTGCGACCGAACTCGTTACGGCCCCGGCCATCAAGGGGTTCAAACCCATCAAGCAGAAGATCACGGTCAAGGCCGGCACGTCGCTGGATGTGCGGGCGTAAGGAGCAACATGTCGAAGGCAATCAGAGTGGCGGTAGTCGGACTGGATACAAGTCACAGCGTTGAATTCCCCAGGAGAATGCAGGCCGGGGACTGCCCGGCTGACCAGAAAGTCGCCAACCTGCGCGTGACGACGTGCATGCGTTTTGAAACCCCCTTCCAGAACAGAGACGGCCTGGACGCGCGGCAGAAGGTGCTGGAAGGCTGGGGGGTGAAGGTCACGGAGAGCTTTGAGGAAGCGGTGGCGGACTGCGATGCGATCATGATCGAGATCAATGACCCGGCCCGCCACGTCGAGTTCTTCCGCAAGTGCGCGGCCCTCGGCAAACCGATCTACCTGGACAAGCCGCTGGCCGATTCCATCGGCGCCGGCCGCGAGATCGCTGCCTTGGTCGCGGCAAAGAAACTGAAGGTGATGTCCAGTTCGAGTCTGCGCTATGTCACCGCCCTGCTGGACGCGTGCGCAACCGTCCCGGCCCCGGCCCAGGCCAACACCTTCGGACCGCTGGGCGAAGCCCCCGTGGGCAGTTCCATCGTCTGGTACGGGGTCCACGCCTTCGAGATGCTGGAGCGCGCCATGGGCCGCGGTGCGGCCACTATGACCGTCGTGCGGGGCCGCGCGGGTGTGGTGTGCGTTGCGGAATATACCGATGGCCGGCGCGGCGTGGTCGAACTGTCGAACGGGAATTACACCTACGGCGGGACACTGCGCTCGGGCGACGGCAAGGCGGCGGCCTTCATCGTCGACATGAGCCGCGCCTATACCCTCCAGTTGATCGAGATCGAGAAGTTCTTCCGGACCGGAAGCGCCCCGCTCGCCTTCGAGGACACCGTCGAAGTGATGGCGTTGCTCGACGCCGCCCAGCAAGCGTTCAACACGGGGACCCCCGTTCCGGTTAAGGCCTGAAGCGGCCAGTTCCATGAACTCAGACGAATCCTGCATTTTCGACGTGACCGACGGCGCGAGCGAACCGGTGGTCGACCAGGGCATGCCCGGGACCGAGGACATCCAGGGCGGGTTCGAGGGAAGCCGTTTGCTGAAGTTGGACGGGGTCTATCACCTCTTCACCACCGAGCGGGCCGGGCTGCCGGGCCGCGAACGGTCCTATGACCGTATCCGCACCCGCCTCGCCCACTGGAGCAGCACGGACGCCCGGCATTGGAAACGGCTGGACACCCTCTACACCGCCAACGGCGTCTACACCGAGATCGCCGAAGACCACCCGGCCTCGGACCGGCGTGGCTCGCTGTGGTCCTTCATCCCCGTCTTTAACGAGGCCGAAGACCGGTGGAATGGCTTCTATGTCGCCTACACCTGCAACCCGCACATTGACCCGGTGCATTGTTTCGGCCGGATCTGGCGCGCGGTTTCGAGTAAGCCCGGGCGGGCCGGGATCGGCGGTCCCTACACCGACGTCGGCGTAATCATTGAGCCGGGACTCTCCACCCAGGCCTGGGAGGGGCGTCAGGGCGTGCAGTTTTTCCATCCCTACGCGATCAACGGCGCGTGGTACGGGTGGATGGGGGGCGGTTTCGCGTTCGAAGGGTCGGAACGGGTGCGCGGCGTCCGAGGTCGCTGGTACGTCGGCTTGGCGCGGGCCGAGGCCCTGGCCGGCCCCTGGTTCCGCTTGGGGACGGACGTGAATCCCGTCGTCAGCATCCATCCCGCTTTCGTGGAAAACCCGGTCGTGGAAACGCTGCCCGACGGCACGTTGATTTCGCTTTTTGATGGCGGCCCGGGCCAGATGGGTTTCGCCAATCAGTTCGGCTACTCACTCTCCCGTGACGGGGTGCGCTGGACCCCGGCCACTTACCTGCGACTCGATCCCGTGATCACGCCCTGGTGGGAGACCATGCGGACGCCGCTGGGCCTGGTGGCGGAAGGCGACGGCCTCTATACGATTGTGTTCACAGCCTGGAAGCCCAACGGCCGCTTTCATCCCATCGGCATGGTGAAAGTCCGACTGAGCCTGGATCGGCTGGCCGCGGCCACGCGGCATCTTGTGCCCGCGACAGCGTGAGGCGGGCCGGGGGGGTGGGGCGCATCCGGAAGCCGTTCTGCCACACGGAGCGGAGCCGCTTCCGGCTCCGGCCCTTCGATTGCGCTCAGGGCAGGCCGGCGCGGGAAGCCGCGCCGCTCCCACAAGCGGCAGCGAGGTTTCCGGTCAGGCCCTCAGCCCGTTTCACTCCCGGCGGACTCCAGGGCTTTCCTGATGGCCGGATGGTCGAGCCGGCGGTCGATGTCGGCCCAGGCGGCCGGGGCATTGGCCGGCGTCATGTCCGGCTCGAAACCAAAGTTGAGATAGATGGCAATGGCGCCGAGGCGCTCTCCCGAGGTGACCAGGTAACAGTCGTCGTGCCACTGGGCCAGCTTCCGCAGGGCGGCGGAAAGCGCCGCCTTGGCCAGACCCCTGCCCTGGCAGCGCGGGCGGATCGAAACCCAGTGAATCCGGCCCGTTTCCCGGCCGCGAAAATCACGGTTGTACCAGGCGCTGATCGTGCCGATTCCCAGGCCCCGGTCGTCGGTGACAATAAAACAGCGGCGGCCTATGGCCTCCAGGTCGTCGCCGAACTCGGCCCGGAACATCCCGGCGCCGATCTTGAGGTACGGCTCGGCATCGCGCTGGATATCGGTCCATAGGCCGATGTCATCAAGCGTCATGGCGCGCAGGCCATAGCCCTCCGGAAACGGTGCCTGCGGGATGTCGTTCATGTTCGACCGGATCATGATCACCGTGGTGCCGCCGGGCTCTCCCCGTGGCGCGAGGGCGGGCAGCCCTTGGCGAGCCCGGAACATCCTGGCGGCCGCCCAATAGGGCGCAAGCAGCCGGCGCGAGCGGCTGACCACACCGAACGGGGAGATCGTGAGGCCGCCGAAGAATCGGCCGGCCGGCCAGGGATGGTCCGCCCAGCACCAGACGGTGGCGCCGCAGAAAAAGGGCGCGTCGTACGTCGCGAATTCCGCCTCGATGGACCGGGCGTGCACGTCCTCCCCGAAGGAGTTGCCGTGCGTGCCCGCGAAGGAGCTGTAACCGAATTCACTGATCAGGATGGGCTTGCCCGGGTACTGGCGGTGCAACTTCTCCAGCAAGTCGCGCCGCTCCTTCACGCGTCCCGCGAGGTCGAAGGTGGCGGGATGGTGTCCGCGCGCCTCGAAATCCATGGTGGGGTACGTGTTGATGCAGATGACGCTGTCCTCGGCGAAGTTCGGATGATTCATCCAGTGGTTGCTGACGTGCACGCAGAGACGTGAGGCGTCGAGTGCGCGGGTTCGGCGGATCAGGTCACGATTGCTCTCGGCCACGGTGGGCTCGTCTTCCTGCGTCTCGTTGCTCACCGACCAGAAGGCGATGCACGGATGGTTGAAATCACGGTCGATCATCTGTTCCACCTGGCGGAACGCGGTCTCGGTACGCGCCGGATTCGTCTGCCGCCCCTCCTCGGCCTGGTTCCAGAAGTAGAGCGGCACTTCACAGAAGGCCACCAGCCCGAGTTGATCGCACAGATCCAGCGTGGCGGGATGATGCGGGTAGTGACAGAGACGCACGAAGTTTGCGCCCGCCGCCTTCATCAGTTCCAGGTCCCGCCGCACAGTCGGGAGATCCGGGGCCATGGCGGTGGCCGGGGAGTCCTCGTGCCGGTTGAAGCCGGTGAGGAATATGCGCTCGCCGTTCCACAGAAGCCCATCCGGGGTCGCCTCGATGCGGCGGAACCCGAAGGGCGCGGCCAGCGCGTCGACGGGATCGCCGCCAACGGTGAGACGGGCGACCGCCCGGTACAGGATGGGCGAGGCGGGCGACCACGGCCGCGCTCCCGCGAGGCGGCCGGTGAGCGTCACCTCGGCACTTGCGCCGGGTTCCACCCGGACACCCGGGGCGTTGAGCGACAGGCAGGCGGCGCCGGCGTCATCCTCAATCGCGACGTCGAGGGTGGCCTCCGTCACCGTCATCCCCGCATTGTGGACCCGGGCGCGGACTTCCAGGCGACCGTCCGGCCCGGCGGTGATACGCAGGGGGGCGAGATATTCAGGAGAGGTCGAGTAGAGGCTGACTTCGCGGATGATGCCGCCGTAGCCGCGCCACCCCACGTGCATGCCAGGAACATCCCCTTCGTGGTGGGCATTGTCGACCGAGACCGTCAGCACGTTCGGCCCGTCCCATCTGACCGTGCCGCTGACTTCGAACTCGAACGGCAGGAACCCGTCGCGGTGTTCGCCCAGGAATGTGCCGTTCAGCCAGACGCGCGCCCGGTAGTTGACGGCTTCAAAGCGCAGCACCACGCGCTGGCCGTGCCACGCGGACGGCACGGCAAAGGTCCGGCGGTACCAGCAGACGCCCTCATAGAAATCGATATCCGGGCAACCGGCCTCAAAACACGAGGGGACCGCGACCTCCCGCCAGAGGGGAAAGGTCTGGTCGGGCCGATGGTATCCGAGCGACTCGCCGTCCCGGTGCGGGTCGGGACTAAACCGCCACACGTCATTGAGTCCAAGTGTAGTGCGAATAGGAGTACTCCCGGACCGGCCGGAGCTGATCCCCGGCACGATTGCGCCGAATGCTCGCAGATGACCTGCAGCTTGACAAGTCCGGGTCAACCCGAAACCATTCTTGTATCACCCATCTCAATCCCATATATCATCGGCATGAGTGAACAGGCTTCGTGGCCCGTGCTGCGCACGTACGACTCGCGGCACCTTGGGCGCATTGCCATGCCGCTGGGAGGCCTGGGCACGGGCACGGTTTCCCTCGGCGGCCGCGGCGATCTACGCGACTGGGAGATCATGAACCGGCCGGCCAAGGGCTTTGTGCCGTACTCGGGCGATCGGATCTACGCGCCGTTTTTTTCCCTTTGGGCTCGACCGCGTGGCGGCCCGGCCGTGGCCCGCATCTTGGAGGGGCCTGTTCCCCCGGAGCTTATTGAAGGCGCCAGCGGCTGCCGCGCGGCAGCCCCGGGCCTGCCTCGGTTCCGGTCCGCCCGTTTCGCCGCCGCGTATCCGCTCGGGCAGGTCATGCTGGAAGATCCCGCTGTGCCGCTGAGCGTCCGACTGGAGGCGTTCAACCCCTTTATTCCGGCGGACGAAGCTGCGAGTTCGCTGCCCGTGGCCGTGTTGCGGTACGTGCTGCACAACCCGGGCCGCCGCAGCGTGGCGGCGGCGGTGTGCGGCACACTGCCCAATTTTATCGGCATGGATGGCTCCCTGACTCGGTTTTCAGATGCCGGGGAGGCGATCCCGCGTGGCGCGGCCGGGAATCGGAACCGGTTCCGCCGCGAAGGCGACCTGGCCGGGATCTTCATGGATTCCAAAGGTGTCCCGACGGGCGCCGCGGCGTGGGGTACCTTGGCGCTCGCCCTGGTCAAGGCCCCGTGGGTGAGTCACCGCACCGGCTGGTCGTCACACTCCTGGGGCGGCAGTCTGCTGGAGTTCTGGGAGAGCTGGCTGAGGCAGGGCGCGCTGCGCGAGCCGGAGTCGGTGAAACGCACGGATATGCCTCTGGCTTCCCTGGCCGCGCGCCTGAATGTGCCGGCCCGTTCAACGCGCAGCCTGACATTTCTGATCGCCTGGCATTTTCCCAACCGTGCGTCATGGACGCCCGTCGGCGACCCGTGGGCCGAGACGCCGGCCGCGGCCGACCGCGTCGGCAATCACTACACGCGGCGTTTCCAGAATGCCTGGCAGGCGGTGCGCCACACGGCCGCGCGGCTCCCGGTGCTGGAGCGCGATACGGTCGCGTTCGTGAACGCTTTTTGCAGCAGCGACCTGCCGCCGCCGATCAAGGAAGCCGCCCTGTTCAACCTGAGCACCTTGCGGAGCCAGACCTGCTTCCGCACGCCGGACGGCCGGTGGTGGGGGTGGGAGGGTGTGTTCGACCGGGCGGGAAGCTGCTACGGCAACTGCACGCACGTCTGGAATTACGAGCAGGCCGCGCCCTTCCTGTTCGGCAACCTGGCGCGCAGCATGCGGGAAACGGAATTTCTGCTCGCTACCGGCCGCGACGGCCACATGGCCTTCCGCGTCAAGCTGCCGGTAGCCCGCGCCGCCGAGCCTGGGACCGCGGCGGCTGATGGACAGATGGGCTGCCTTGTGAAGCTGTATCGCGACTGGCAGTTGTCGGGCGATGACCGCTGGCTCCGGCGGCTCTGGCCCCAAGCCCGGCGCGCGCTCGCCTTCGCCTGGGCACCGGGCGGCTGGGATGCGGACCAGGATGGCGTGATGGAAGGCTGCCAGCACAACACGCTCGACGTCGAGTGGTATGGTCCGAACCCGCTCATGGGTTTCTGGTACCTGGCCGCGTTGCGCGCGGCCGAGGCCATGGCGCTGCACGTGGGCGATGCCGCATTCGCCCAGCGCTGCCACGCACTCTGGCAGCGCGGGAGCGCCTGGCTCGACGCGCACCTTTTCAATGGCGACTACTATCGCCATGAGATCCGGCCGCCGGTGCCGGGCCAGGTCGTGGCCGCGGGGTTGCGCATGAACGAGGACGGCCCGCCTCCGGCCCAGCCGTTTGCGCAACTCGGCGACGGGTGCCTGGTGGATCAAACGGCAGGCCAGGCCCTGGCCCACCTTTGCGGCCTCGGGTACCTCGCTGAGCGCGGGCACATCCGTTCCGCACTGCGCGCCGTGATGCGTCACAACTTCAAGCCCAGCCTGGCGGACCACCTCTGCCATACGCGCGTCTACGCCTTGGGGGACGAGGCGGGGCTGGTGATGGCCTCGCATCCGCGCGGCCGGCCGCCAAGTCCCATCCTGCATTTCAGCGAATGCATGACCGGGTTCGAGTACACGGCCGCCGTGCAGATGATCCAGGAAGGCCTGAGGCCGCAGGCGCTACGCGTGATCCGCGCCATTCGCGCCCGGTTCGACGGCTGCCGCCGCAATCCTTTCGATGAAGCCGAGTGCGGGCATCACTATGCGCGGGCCATGGCGTCCTGGGGCGCGGTGCCGGCGTGGCCCGGCTTCCACTATTCCGCCCCGGCCGGCACGCTGACCCTCGACGACCGACCCGGCACGTGGTTCTGGTCCACGGGCCAGGCCTGGGGCACGCTGCGCCTCGCGCGGCGCGGCGCCGGGCGCCGGGTCGAGTGCGACGTGCTCGGCGGACGCCTGCGCCTCGAGCGCGTGCTCATCCGCGGCGTTGGCCCCGCGGCGTTCGTCTGCCGGCCGAAATCGCGTTTGGTTGTCCATGGCCGCGTGTGCGATGATAACCGCGTTCGGGATAGGACAGGAGAGATCACATGCAATGGGAGAATCTGACATCCGGGGAATTCAACGAGGCTGTCGGGCGAACGGGCGTCTGTATCCTCGCGGCCGGAGTGATGGAAAAGCACTCCGAGCACCTGCCGCTCGGGACGGATTTCCTCAACGGGCACAAGATTGCCTGCCTGGCCGCAGAGAGGGAGCCCGCCGTGGTGTGGCCGCCGTTCTACTTCGGGCAGATCTATGAGGCCGCCTGTTTCCCGGGCACAATCACGCTAAAGCCGACGTTGCTGCTGGAACTGTTCCAGGAAGTGTTCGACGCCATCGGCCGGAACGGGTTCAAGAAGATCATTGTCTACAACGCCCACGGCGGGAATTGCCATTTTCTGCCGTTCCTGGCCCAGTGCCAGCTCTGGGAAAAGAAGCCCTACAGCCTCTATCTCCCGCCACTCAACCTCCTCACCGGCGATCGGAAGAAGACCTGGCTGCAGACGTGCGAGACGCAGGAACATGGCCACGCCTGTGAGTGTGAAACGAGCATTTCCCTGGCCAACCACCCCGCCCTTGTGAAGATGGACCGGCTGCCGAAGGACGCGGCGACGGCACTGAAGCGGATGGACGCCCTTGAACCGACGTTCACCGGTGTGCGCTGGTACAGTGACTACCCGGATCACTACGCCGGCGATGCGCGTAGCGCCACCAAGGAGAAGGGCCGCGTCCTGCGCGACCTCCTCGTGGAGTCCCTGGCGGAGTATATTGCCGCCGTGAAAGCCGATCAGGTTGTTCCTCATCTGGAGAACGAATTCTTCAGGAAGGCACAGCGGGCATGACCAGTCACAGACAGACGCTTTTCGAGAAATCAGAATAAGGAGAAATTCCGTGGAACCGATTCGTGTGGGGATTATTGGGCAGGGACGCAGTGGGCGTGACATTCATGGGGCACACTTGTCGACCGATCCGCGTTACCGCATCGTGGCGGTGGCCGACGCGCTGGCTGACCGGCGCGCGCGGGCCATGCGGGAATACGGGTGCGAAGCGCATGCGGACGCCGCCGCGCTGTTCGCCCGGAAGGATATCGACCTGATCGTCAACAGCTCGTTCAGTTTCCAGCACGTGCCGCTCACGCTCGCGGCGTTGAAGACCGGCCATCATGTGCTGTGCGAGAAGCCGCTGGCATCGACCGCAAAGAATGTGGACCGTATGATCGCCGCTTCCAAGCGCGCCGGCAAGGTTCTGGCGGTCTTCCAGCAGTCGCGGTATGCCCCCTACTTCGTCGAAATTCAACGCGTCATCGCCTCCGGCGTCCTCGGCCGCATCGTCCAGATCTCGATCCAGTTCAACGGCTTTTCCCGGCGCTGGGACTGGCAGACGCTGCGCGAGTACGACGGCGGCAACCTCCTGAACACCGGACCGCATCCGCTGGACCAGGCCCTTGTGCTCTTCGGGGAAGGCACTCCCGAGGTCTGGTGCCGCATGGACCGCACGGAGGAAGGCTCCTGGGGTGACGCGGAGAACCACGTGAAGCTGCTCCTGAGCGGCAAGGGCCATCCGACGATCGACCTCGAGATCTCGTCGTGCTGCACCCATCCGACCGCCATGTACCGGGTCTACGGGTCCCGCGGCGGCCTGCAGGCCACGGGCGATAGCGCCGAGTGGACCTGGTTCGATCCGGCCGCGGCCCCGACTCAGCGTCTGGTCCGCGAGCCTCTGGCCCAACCGGACGGCACGCCGGCGTACTGCGGCGAGAGCCTGCCCTGGCAGACCGGCAAATGGCCGGCGGTTCAGCCGGCGGCCGCGGCCGCCTCCGGTTACACGCCGGCGGCCCCGCCGACCTCCATGAGCGCTACCCTGTACGGCATGCTGTTCCGGACGCTTCGCGAGGGCGCCCCGCTGGAGATCACGCCGCAACAGGTTCGCCGCCAGATGGCCGTGATTGAGGACTGTCAGCGCCAGAACCCGTCCATCTATCCGCCGGCCCGCGGCAAGGCCCGGTAAGGTCCGGTATTGAGAGCGATTATCCTGACGACATGTCTTGCGGGTTGCGCGGTGGCGGGTCTGGCCGCGGACGCGCTGACCTTGGCGGACAAGGCACAGAGCCCGTACCGGATCGTCATCCCGGCGGACGCCGTGCCCGCCGAACGGTACGCCGCCGCCGAATTGCAGCACTATCTGGAAGCGATGAGCGGAGCAAAGCTGCCGATCGTCAGCGACGGCGAGCCGCGCGGCGACCGCGAGATCGTGCTGGGCGCGAGCAATCGGCGCATCGCGGATCTGGGCCTAAAGCCGGATTCCGTCAGGCTCGGCGCGGACGGCTTCTGGCTCAAGACGGCATCGTCCGCCTTGGTGGTAGCCGGGGGGCGGCCGCGCGGCACGTTGTATGGCGTCTATACCCTTCTGGATGACGTGCTGGGAGTGCGGTGGTGGACGCCGGACGCGGAGCTTGTTCCCAAGGTTCAGTCCCTGACCGTTCCCGAGCTGGATCAGGTGCAGACGCCGGCCTTTGAGTACCGCGAAGTGTACTGGCGCGCCGTGACGCAGAATCCGATCTTTGCCGCCCGCCAGCGGCTGAATGCCGGTCTCACCGCCGAGCAGGGCGGGGCGGCGTTCATCTGCTATCCCTCGTGCCACTCGCTGGACGAACTCATTCCGCGCACGCTGTTCACGAACCATCCCGAGTACTTCCCGCTGATCCGGGGGCAGCGCCAGACCGGGTACACGCAGCGCTGTCTGTCCAACCCGGCGGTTGTGGCCCTGGCCATCGCGACGGTGCGCCGTTGGATTCACGAACACCCGGAGGCGGCCATCATTAGCGTGACGCAGAACGATAACGGCGAGTATTGCCGCTGCCCGACCTGCCGGGCGCTGGACGACGCGGAGGGCAGTCCCGCGGCCAGTTTCATTCAGTTCGTGAACGCCATTGCGGAGGACATCGAGCGCGACTACCCGCAGCTCTGGATCGACACGTTCGCCTACCAGTACACGCGCACGCCCCCGAAGACGATTCGTCCGCGCCGCAACGTGGTGGTGCGGCTCTGCTCGATCGAGTGTTGCTTCGCGCATCCCTTCGACCGCTGTACCAGTGAGGAGAACCGCCGGTTCGTTGCCGATGCCGCCATCTGGCAGCACATCGCGACCAAGCTCTATGTCTGGGATTACACGACGAATTTCCGGCATTACCAGCAGCCGTTTCCGGACCTGGGCGTATTGCAGCCCAATCTGCGTTTCTTCCGCGATCACGGGGTCAAGGGGGTGTTCGAGCAGGGAAATTACACGAGCAAGCTGGGCGAACTGGAGGGGTTGCGCAGCTACCTCCTGGCCAAGCTGCTGTGGGATCCCGAGGCCGACGTCGCGCGTCACACCCGGGAGTTTCTCAAGGGCTACTATGGCGCGGCGGCGCCGGGGATCCAAACCTACCTTGACCGGTTGCAGGCGCAAGTGGAGCCCGCGGGCTGCCACGCCCACATTTATGACGCGCCGCCGACGCCGGGGCGGCGTCTCGCGGCGGGGGTGGTCGGGACCTTCTCCGAGACCTACCACTATTCCACCGCCCGTTATCTCACTCCCGCGTTCCTGGCGGAAGCGGACCAGGTGTTGGCGCAAGCGGAGGCCACGGCTGATAACGAGACGGTGCGATTGCGCGTACGGGTGGTGCGGCTGCCGGTGTGGTACGCGATGCTGGCGTCGCGGCAGGTGTCAGGGGCTGCCTACACGAAGTTGCTGGCGGACTTCGTCGAGACCCTTCACCGCGCCGACATCACCGGTTTGCGCGAGCGGGGCGGGATGGACGAGGAACTCAAGGAAATGGGCTGGGAAGCCGCCGCGCCGGCTTCGGCGAAGTAGACGGTTGTCGGTTGGAAAACTTTACGCAAAGAGAAGACGGGTGCCAAGCATGAAGCAACGGAATGAAGCAGGTCGGGGGTTTTGCCTTGCGGGCGCCTTCGCGTTGATCGCCCTTACGGCCGCCGCACAAAGGGTCGATGTTCCGCTAAAGGTGAAGACACCCACGATGTTCGTCGACACCAACGCCCTGCAGGGGGTGTGCGTGGCCGGGAACCTTGAGGAGAAGACCGGTTCGCTCATGTCGCTCGCGGCGCCGCCACTGGCGCCGGGCGTTTACCGCGTCCACATGCGCCTGATGATCTCCCACACCTGCGTGCAGGCCACCGCCCGGATGGCGTTCGACCTTCGCGTCAACGCGCCCGATGGCGAACTCGCGAAGCGCGCGTTGACTATCCTGGACTTCGAGCGGGCGCGGCGCTACCAGGACCTGACGTTCCCGCTGCGCATTACGCGAGCGACCAAGGGCGCGACAGTGTCCGCGGACTGGCACTGGGAGCAGACCCTCGACCCCGCGGCGTCGAAGCGCAAGCTCAACGACATGGCCATGCCGACCCTGACGAACATGGAAGAGAACCTGAAGGAAGCCAGTTCGTCTGCGATGCGCCCCGATGCGGTCAAACTGGAACGGTCGCTCTCGGAGTTCCCGTACCACCTCGCCTGTGACGGCGTGTGGCTGGAGCGAGTGGGCGAGGCCGATCTTGCGGAGGTGTGGCTGGACAAGAGCCGCTACGCGCCGGCCGAGACGGCGCATTTGCGGGGCCAGGTGATCAACTGCGCCGGCGTTCCCCGCATGTGGACCGTCCAGGCCGAGCGGTTCGACGAGCTCGATTCGGCGGGCGTCGTGGCGACGACGAACGTCAGCGTTGGGGCCGGCGGAATGGCGCAGTTCACCTTCGCCCTGCCGGTCGGCGAGCGGCTTTGGGGACACGACATCCGGTGCACGGTGCGCGATGCGACGCAAGGCGTGGTGGCGGCCTCCTCGTCGCCCTTCGCCGTCCACACCAATCTGTGGGCCGTCATGCTCGGGTGCCACACGATGGATCACACGGACTACCGGGTCGGCCTTATCTCGTCCTCGCCCCGGCGGGGCGAGGGGGACGAGTCCTATCGCGAGGCCACGCAGATCGAGTTCGTCTTCTGGGCACCCGACGATTTCGGCAACCTGACGCCCACCAACCACTATTGGAGCGGGCAGATGCGCCGCGAAAATGGACCGGAAAGCACCCGGCAGCTCGTCTCGTGGTTTCATAGCCGGGGCGTCGGCTGCGCGGTCTACACGAAGATATGCACGGCCGGCGGTACGGCCGGCTACGAACTCCTGCGCCGGCATCCCGAGTGGCTGACGGCCGACTACTTCGACATGTCCCAACTCGATCGCTGGGATCGCAGCCGGTCGCTCTCCTGCTGGCCGACGCTGAACGTGAATACCAATTCCGATGAGGCGTACCGGCACCATGCCCGCGAGATCATCGCGAGCCAGAAGGCGTTCGGCTGGGATGCCGTGCGGTACGACTCGTCCATGGACAATGCCTCGGCCCCGCGGCAATTCAAGATCGTCAAGGACATGGTCAACGCCGCGTGCCCCGGCTTCCAGTGGGGCTATAACAGCGGCTCGCCGGACGGCTACGCGCCCGGCATGTGGGACCTGATGTGCGCCGGCGGCGGGCTGATCATGGAGGAGCACAACGTCCACGCCATGAAGGATGGGTGGTCGTACGACAAGTACGCCGGGCGTCAGGTGATCTGGCGCGGTTGGGCCAACTCGAACGGCGGGCACCTCACGTTCTGCCCGTTCGAGGCCGAGTTTCTAAACGACGCCGTCTACCAGCAGGTCGTGACCCTGTGTGCCCGGGCGCACCACGGGTGGGACCCGACGGGCGGGAGGATTCTCGGGGGCGACTACAAGAAGTTCTGCCTGCGGAACGCCGGGCAGCTCTGGGATCTGAATTATACGGCGCCGACGAACGCGGCAGCATTCGTCGACTGGGGCTCCGCGACGAACGCCCTGTTCCTCTGGGACCGGTACGTTTACGTCCGTTCGACAGGACCCGAGCGCGGCGAACTGCTCCTAAACATGGTCAACCGCCCGCCTCTCACAGTGGGGCGCTCGGACACGTGCTGGGTCCCGCCCCCCTTGGAAGCGGCCTCGTGCCGGGTCCGTTTGCCGGCGGGAGTGAAGGCCGGGTCCGTGATTTGCATGAGTGCTGAGCAGGAACCTGAACGGCTGCAACTCCCGACGCGTCAGGAAGGCAACGTGCTGATCTTCACGGTTCCCAAGCTTAGGTTCTGGAACATGATTCTCGTCAACTTCACAGGCAAGGGGGAGTGGCTATGAGCGCGCGAACCCGTCTGTTCCTGGTGGCGGCCGCGTGCCTGGCAATGGCCGGGATTGCATGGGCGGCAGAGCCGTCGCCGTCCAAGGCTCCCCGCCTGCCGGTACGCATCCACATTGCCCATGGACTCTGGTGGGATCATTGGCGGCTGCACGAGGCGATCGGCGCCATCGGCGGCGCCCAGTGCGAGGCGAGTTGGGACGTCTTCGGCAGCACGCACGGCTACAGCGGCTGCGGCTGGGCGCTGTCCGATTTCCCGATGACGGCGGAGAGTCTGGCTGGCACCGATCTGATTATCCTGACCGGTATCCGCGCATCGGTGCTGCCGACCGACGCGCAGAAGCGGCTGTGCGCCTGGGTGGAAGCGGGCGGCGGCCTGCTCGTGGTGGGCGGAGTCCACGGTTTTGGAGAGGGCGGGTGGCACGGCACGCCACTCGAGGCCATTCTGCCGGTCGAGGTCGGCGGGAAGCCCGACTTCGCTTGCGCCGGGTCGCCTCTCGTCATGGAGCCGACCGTGGCGGGAACTGCGGTATTGGGCAAGGACCTGGCCTGGGCCCAGAAGCCGAGCGTGTATTATTTCCACGAGAACACCACGCCGCGGTCGGACGCCGAGGTATGGATCACCGGCGGCGGCAAGCCAATCCTGCTGGGTCGACAGGCCGGCAAGGGGCGCGTGGCGGTGTGCGTGGGGACCGTCTGCGGCGAGGCGGCGGCAGGGCAGGGGTGCCCCTTCTGGGAATGGGAAGACTGGCCCAAGGCATTGGGCCGGACACTGAAGTGGTTAGTCCCTCCTGCCTCGATCCAGGCCGACCGGATTGCGCCGCCCATGGGCGATCCCAACGATCCGCGGCTTAAGGAACTGGCCAGCCTGGCGAAGCTGGACGTGCAAGGGCTTCTGGATCCACCGAGCGGCAAAGCAGTGCCCGATCGCTCCAAGCCGGCGGGAGGCTTTGCGCGGCTACAGAAACTTGCCTCCCCGTGTGGCGGCGTCCTGCACGCCCGGGCGGTCGTCAAGGCGCTATCGGAGTCCGCCATGCCGTTCAAGGCCGAGGCGGCCGAACCGCTGTTCGCGGCGATCGCGCCCTACGTCCAGGGCACGGAGTTCGAGGCACCGGCCCTGACCATGACGCAATCGGGCAACGCCGGGCAGATGGCGTTCGGTCTCCGGGTCCTGGGCCGGGTACGGTCACCGCGACTGAGGACGGTCGCCGCGCCGATCATCCTTAAAGGCATTGACGGACTTTCGCCGGGAGGGGATTCCACGGCGGGCGCCATCATGCGGCCGCCGGACGGGGAGAACGAGGCCCTGCGGCTGGCGGCCATTCGGGCGGCCCTCGATGACGGCGATCCCGAGCTCCTCAGCGCGCTCAAGACGATCGCCGCGCCTCCGGAGGCAGCTCAGAACGGATGGACGTTGGACGGCGCGACTGGGGGAATCAGCATGGGGGATGGCAGGCTGGCGATCGACCGCGTGATAGCCCTTGAAGCCCTGGCGGCGCGTGCCGTACTGGGCGACACCGAGGCGGCGCCCGGGTTGGTCCGCGCCGCCATTCGGCACCGGTTGGAGTTCGAGGCCCTGCTCGATGCGACGCAACATACGATCCATGGAGTGATCACACCTGCCGAAGCGGCCCGGCACGCGCGGCAGGCGGAGTCCCTGGCGCCGCGTCACGCCCTGGCTAACCGGCTGGGGGCCATGGTGGCGCGACTGCCGGCCAGTTCCTATCCGGCGGTAGCGGCCTGGGCGAACGAGATGGCGGCCGCGGCGCGCAAGCCGGGCATGGCTTACCCGATCCAGTACGCCCTGGCCGCCGAAGGATCCAGTGAGATCGCGGTCGACGCCCTGATGGCCGCGTTCGCCGACCGGGGCGAGCCCCTGTCGCCCGCCGGGGTCGAGGCGCTGAACCAGGTGGCCGCCCAGACCCCCATGCCGGCCATCCGCATCCTGTGTGCGCACCGAGTCGCGACCGCCAAAGCTGGGCGTTGACCGTCGGCAACTACCAGCCCGTGAAGAACGGCTTCAACACGATGTTTCTCCTCGTGAGCACACTCACCCTCCAACGGAACAAGGGCGTTTTGGCGATCTGAAGGACGAGCGTCTCCGCAAGCCGAGTTCTTCAACAGTCTGTTAGCGAAGGTGCCCATGAAGCATAACCTGCTGTATCTGTTCGCCGGAAAGCAGTTGCATGTTATGGTGTTGCCGTGTTGACGGGCGTGGCCGTGAAACGAGTGGAGCACCACGCTGCGGGTGAACGGGGTATTCAGCGACATATGAGGCGTTAAGAACTGTGAAAAGTGAAGACCCTCCTGAGTCCACCCCTCCTGAGTGTAACAGTTAAGCTCCCTTCTTCCTGAATTCTGCGACCGCGGAATATTTCTCGAATTAGTTTCATTTTGGGCTTGCTTTGTTGCATGGAGTTGTCTAGTTATACGACTAGATAACGAAAGGAGGCAACGATGGGTTTCAAAACGAAAACTACGAAGACGCGCTGAAGAAGGCGACGATCCTGATGGACCGAACCCTGCGCTGGCGGCGGTTGTGCTTCTTGTATGAGGTGGGGGAACGGGAGGCGAGGCACCGTTATCTGGCCATCGCCAAACGCAACGAGGACCTGGAGCGCCGGCATCGGGAGGACCAGGAGACCCTTAGGCGGCTGCGCCTGCGCCTGAAGTCGTTACTCAAAATTCCCGAAACGCCCCCAGACGAGGAGTCCGACTCGCAAGCGGACTCACCGGCGGCGCCACTCCGCGCCGTTCCTCGAAAGCGGGGTGCGCCCGTGGGCCACCGGGGAAATACCCGTAGCGTTCCCACCCACATCGATCATGGAGAGACCCTCCCTGCTCCGACGGTTTGTCCGGACTGTGGCCACGCTGAGTTGACCGCCTTGGAAACCCGCGATGAACGCTACATCGAAGATGTCCCGCCCCTTCTCAGGGAGGTAACGCGCCGGAACTACCGGCAGGCCTTCTGTCCTCACTGCCAAAGCGTGGTGCATCATCCCGACGCACTCCACGGTCCGCCGGTCCAGACCGGACCGCGATTGGCCGCGCACCTAGCCCTCCTGCGAACCCGCCTGGGCGTGACCTATCGGAAGTTGGCCGTGTATTCAACCGAGGCGCCGGGAATTCCTCTGACGGCGGCTGGCGCGCTGGGCATCGTCAACCGCCTGGCCGACCGGTCGGAACCCATCTATGACGGCCTGGCCCATGCGCTCACCGTTCAACGCGTACTTCACGGCGACGAAACCGGCTGGAAGATGGATGGCCAGCGCTGGCAACTGTGGTGTTTCTGCAACGCGTCCCTCGCCTCGCCAACTGCCCAGCCCCTCGCCGCACAAAAAGGGAGCTTAACTGTTACGGCTCCAACGTCACCCTTGGGGCCGACGCATTCCTTTCGTGCGCCAAGTTGATCACCCGGCAGGCGGGGACCGGTCAGGTGAAGTAAGACCGTGAGCTGATCCTGCGGGCGGGTCCTTCCGTGGTGGTTCTGTGCGGGGGTACTTGTCTGGAGCTTAGCGGCGTCGCCTTTTCTGCGTTGCGGTCCATTCCCGAGATCAGGGACCGATTTGAGGGAGAAACCGAGTCGGCCGACATGTCACCCCGCCTGTAGAGAATCAGCTCGTTTTACGGTTCTGTCTTGGATCTGTCCTTCAACTCGATAATCCTGTTGTCTCCACCGCCGCCCCAGTCGGCGGTAACCCGTCCCATCATGGAACTCTCGACATAAAGTGTGTTCCCGCCGCTGCCATGTCCCGTCACCGTCACTCGAAATCCTTTTGGAACTAGCACGACGCTGTCAGGCCCACTGACTCGTACTCGACGTTGCACGGTGTCACCTTCATGCAGAGTGATCTTATTGCCGCCACCCGAAATCAGAACCTCGATCGTTCCTTCAGGTGGGTCCGGTTGTTCCAGACTCTCCCCAAGACGTGCAGCATGCAGCACAGCCATGTGACCGTTGGTCCCACTGAACATCTGTTCCCTTAGCTTCGGATCCTTCATCCGATCACGCACTCTCGGGTCATTGAGTTGCACCCTTTCGGCCTCGGGTGTTGGAAAACGGAGATCAATATGGTCAGCTACGGCCTCAGTCCGACGCAAAAGGATTGTCACCTCGGATACCCTCGCGTCGAGATCCCGCATTAGCTTGGCGTTCTCATCGAGAGTACTCTTGACGCGTTGTTCGATCGCTTTAGCGTTATCGCTCGCCGCTTGAGCTATTGTGGAAGCCCCTATGACTGTCTGAGCACTCGCGACGTTCTGTGTCGCAGCCTTCTCGGCGCGCGCGAGAATGTTCGAGGCATCGCAAACTGCCCGCTCAATGTCGTGACCGAGTGTCCGCAGTTTGTCGCTCATGGATGCAGCTTCCTGCGCAGAACGTCGGGCCTCCGCCGCCACCTGGCAGGCCTCCAAAGCCGCAGATTTGGCCTCCTTTGCCGCTTCGGTGGCAACCGTAGCCTCGCGCAATATCCGTTCCAGCGCCGCCAGTGTTCGCGCCGTAGTATCCTGCATCTGGGCGCGCGATGCCTCCTCAGCAATAAGAATACCTGCGGTGTAACCGAGAACATCCTTGCTGGGTGCGCTTTGAACAGTCTGATTGCTTCCGCCCCCATTGCCAGTTCCTGCATCATCGCCCGCCAGTGCAACTGCGGCCCAGAATACCACGCACATCAAGACGATCTTTGTACTCATAGGTAAGAACTCCCATGCTTCAACGCAGCCCAGCCGCGTGAGGTGGCCACGGCGACGACGCGACCACCTTCATTGCTTCCAACAGTTGCAGACATTCGGTTTTGTTGACGGCCGGCATCACTGCCCCCGCCGCTTTGCCTTGGCCCGTCGTGCAGGCTTGCCGATCTTGTTTGCCGGCTTCTTCACCGGCTCCGTCACCGCCAGCCGATGCTTGGCTTCCTTGGCACCGATGCCCCGGACGGCAAACACGGCCGCCTTGGCTGCGTCGCGCAGTTTCAGCATACCCGGCTTACTCTCCCACAGGTACACTGCCTGATCGGAAACCCCAACGAGCTTGGCGAACTCGCCCTGTGACAGGCCCAGCCGTTTGCGCAGGCTCTTGATGCCCTTGCCGGAGATCCAGCCCTTCCCGGCCGCTTCAGGGGCAGGCGCAGGCTGGGCAGCCTTGCACTTGGCCATCAGGGCTTGAATGTCCCTGAAGGCCTTCTCCAAAGCGGCCAACCGGGTCTTCAGATCAGCGACATCCCTGCGCAGCCGGATTGTGGGCTTACGGATCGGGGTGACGGCGACTTTGGCTTCGTGGCGGGAAATACGGGAGATCTCTTCCTTGATGACTTTGGCGATGTTGGGCATGGGCTGTCCTCTTGATGATGTGTGCGCTAGCGATTGAGCTAAAGATACACTAGTCGGCGTGAGGTGCAAGGAGGGAGTCGCGGCAGTTGGCTCTTACGTTCAGGGTCGCGTAACCGTTGTGGTCCGGGGATCAAGTACGCCGGACAACACTCGCCTTGGCGACGCATGATGGTCCCATCACGCATCAAGAATATCCGCATGAAGTGAGTTCATGCGACGAGCGCGCCGTAACACCCTAGGATCCCGTGCGCCCCACACATGCGTCGCCAAGGCGAGTGCTGTCCGGCGTCCGCGATCCATCATCCACAACGGTTACGTCGTCATCTTCAGATTTGCGAAGATAGACCTGCCTGCACATTCTGGACACAAATTGGCTGATCTCCATGGATGCGGCCTTCCCCCTGGACGATTCATTGAAATCCCCTGTTCGGTAAAACGTCCCGAATCCGCCGCTTGAATCCCCGAACAAAAGCGGGGTAAAGAGGCCATCGTTGTTCCTTTCATATTAACGACCCTATTAGCGAACATTCCCGCTTGCCCCGTTTCCACCACCCACGGGATCATTGGGGCAACATGAAAACGACCGTCAGGTATCCTGGAGGGTTACGTGTGTAGGATGAATCGCAGTCCGAAAGTAGGGTGAATTCCCTGGCCAGAATAGGGAATGCCGTAGTTCGCCCCAGTGGAGGGTTGGCGGTATCGTATTAGTGACCTGAGGATGGTAGGGAAAGGAATCGCACTCAAGGGTGCATACAGGATTCGAACTACTGGCCGACTGGGGAGCCCAGAGGAGGCAATTCCTCGAAACGCAACCGCGGCACGGGCCGCGGTTTCTTTTTTGCTACGCTACCCTGCTCTGAATTCTCCCGGATCTGGCGAACGGGCGGCAACCACGTGCACGGCCGAAAGAAGCAACAAGACAAGGGCGGGCATGCCGTTGGCGATGGGGTGATTCCCGGGGGGGCGGGATCTGATGCGCCTCATGCGTTGATTACGTCCAACGAATACGGTCCGTCATCAGCAGGGCCGCGTTTGATCCACGCCCCGTTGGTGAAGTCGGGTATCGGCACGGGCATGCCGCCCATTGACACCGACTGTTCGCTCAGGCAGGTGATCGCCATCCAGGCGGCGGTGTCATAGACATCGATGGGCGGCGGCTTTTGCTCCTGCACGCTCTCCACGAACGCACGCAACACGAGGTAGTCCATGCCGCCGTGGCCGCCGCGCAGGCCGAACTCCTCGTACTCCTTCCAAAGCGGATGCTTGAACTTCTCCATGTAAGCCTTGTCGCTTTCCCACGTGTGCGACCAGGCCGTGGGATCGACCGGCGACTGGCCGTCGATGAAGATCGAGCGGTTGTCCTCCATCCAAATGCCGCGCGTACCCTGGATGCGCCCGCCGCGCGAGTAGGGGCGCGGCAGAGTGCAGTCGTGGGTCAGCAGGATCGTTTCGCCGTTGGCACACTTGATGATGGTATTGACGATGTCGCCCTGATTGATCTGCGCGTTGACCAGCGGATCGTTCGGGCGTTTTTCCCTGAGCCATGCCTTCAGACCGGCCGCCTTGGAAGCCATGCTGACCAGCGACAGCATGCGGTTGCCGCGATTGAGGTTCAGGTACTTGGCGATCGGTCCCAGTTCGTGGGTAGGGTAGAGTTCGCCGTTGCGGTGCAGGAAGTTGAGTTGGCGATAATGGCGATTGAGGTCGCCCATGCCGATCTCTTCGCGCAGATCGTGCAAGTAGCCGCCCGCGCAGTGGACGACTTCGCCAAAGAGCTGCTTTTTCACCATATTGAGCAGCGCCATTTCCTCCATGCCATAGCAGCAGTTTTCGATCATCATGCACGGCAGGCCGGTGGCCTCGCTGGTATGGACCAGGTCCCAGCACTCCTCGACCGACGCGGCGCCGCCGACCTCGAGGGCCACGCGTTTGCCGGCTTTCATGGCACCGAGCGCCACGAGGGCGTGCGTGGTCCATGAAGTCATGACCACCACCGCTTCGAGATCGTCACGCGCGTTGAGCTCACGGTGATCAAGCGTGGCGTCGGGAGCAAAGCCCTGCTTTTCCTGCGCTATCTTGCATGCCCGCTCAACCCGATCGGCATGGTGGTCGCACACCGCGGCGATGCGCACGTCCGGCATATCCAGAAGCGTCTGCATTTGCCCGGTACCGCGGCCGCCCAACCCCACCACGCCCAACCGCACAACGCGTCCCGTCTCGCCCATTCTTTTCATAGCATCCCTTACGTCTCCGTTGTTCACTTGCCGCTCCCGGACTCCGCGGACACGGACATCCGCCGTGTGGCAAGCCCATTCCAGCCGCAGTCAGGCCATACCGTAGTGTTATGAAACGATAAATCCAGTGTTTTCTCCCCGCCGTTTCCCGCCGACCTCTGCCCATCGGGCGTGCTTCGCCGGTCTTTCCGCCCACGCCGATGAAACAACACTCGTCGCCCAACGACGGCCGCCAAGCCCCTCAGGATCGTCCAGGAGGCCGCAGGGACCGTTCGTGCGGGCGTAGCCAGCCGCACGGCAGTGCGGGTGCGGAGGCGGATTCCGGCGCTGCGAGACTTCCGCCTTTGCCCTGCGGGCTATCCGTGAGCCAGCGACAATAGTTCCGCAAAGTCGGCATTGTCCAAACCGACGGTGACGGGGTTAACGTTAATGAATATCGTTTTTCTCTACTATGTGACCAATGACCAACTTGGGCGTTGAACGTTGGGTGTTGGGTGTTGAACTGATTTGACGGCAACTCGGTCTGAACAGATCATCCTTGCCCAGTCCGAACTTCTCGATCATCTCCAGGCATCGCGTCATGTCGATAGGCTTGTCGTCGAAGTTGTTCGAGCCGAAGCAGAACTTCGCGCCCATCGCCTTGGCCATGCGGATGAAACGTTCCTTCGGATACTCGCTGTTCGCCTGGATCTCCAGCGCAATGCCTTGCTCGACCGCCTTCTGGATGATCTGCCTCATCCGTGCATCCGTCCAGAGCCGGTCGTGCAGGTTCTTCACCGCAGGCGGCAGATACGTCGGATTGGCCAGGATGCTGATCGGCTCGGAGAGTACCCGCAGATTGTGACGCATGTAGCGCTCCATCCACGCATCGGGATTTTCGATATCGTAGAGTTCCGGCATCCAAAGCTTGACCGGCGGACTGTCATCGTCGGGCATGGCCATGATCATCGTGTCGGCCAGGACGTAATCGAGACGTTTCAGCGCTTCGGGCGAATGCTTGGTGTACCAGTCGCGGTCGTTCACTTGAACGCCCACGAAGACCGGCTTGCCGGCGGCGCTGTCGATGAATGCGGTAAGTTGCTCGTCGGTCGCGAGCGGCCAGCCGACGCCGAGGTTTTCGAGCACGCCCGAGCTGATGCCCGTCACGGCCTGCCGCTCGACGGCCTTTTCGACGGTCATGCCGCCGCGGATGTGGATGTGGAAGTCGATGAAGGGGAGGTAGTCGGTGCAGATCCGGTCCTTGCTTACGCCGGCTGAAAGAGCCGCCGCCGTCTGTATTGTTTTCATCGTTGTCCTCTCACCGTCACGGAGCCAGCGGACTTGGGTGGGAGTGAGCTGAATGTTGGCGGAGGCGAGCCCATCGGCAAGATGGACGGGGTCGGAAGTTCCGAGGATCGGGATGATGAGGAAGGGCTGGGCCATGAGGTAGGCCAAGGCGATCTGGTTGGGGGTGGCGCCGAGTTGAGCGGCAAGTTGCTGGGCACGGATGAGCCGGGCGCGGGAGGTGGGATTCTCAAAGGTGCCTTTGGAGCGGACCCCATCACTGGCAAAGTAGCCCCCAGCGGTGGGAGAGTAGCAGAGCACTGGGAGTCGGGACCGCGTGTGCCAGGCAATGTCGTGGTCGTAAAGGTAGCGGTTGGCGGGGTCGGTAGTGGGTTCCGGGGCGTTGGGTTGCGCGAGGCTGAACTGCGGTTGTGAGACGACGAACCCGTGAAGGCCGTTGGCTTGGGCATAGGCGTTGGCTTCGGCGATGCGGGCGGTGGTCCAGTTGGAAACGCCTATGGAGCGAAGGCGGCCGGTCGCGATATGGGAATTGAGCGTGTCGATGATTCCGCTGACAGGCATGCGAGGGTCGTCCCGATGGAGGAGGTAAAGGTCGATGGTGTCGAAGCCAAGGCGCTCAAGGCTGTCATTGATGTCGGACGCGATGATCTCCGGGGCCAGGAACGAGTCGGGACGAGGGTAGTCGGGAAGGACGGCGGGGTGACCGCCCTTGGTGATTATGAAGACGTTCTTGCGGTCATTGAATCTACGGATGCACCGGCCGAGGACACGTTCGGACGCCCCGCTGCCATTGGGAAGCCAGAAGGAGTAGCAGTGGGCAGTATCGAAGGTGTTCCCGCCGGCATCGCGATACAAGCTGTAGAGTCGGTCGGTCGCGTCGGGCATGAGTCCGACGCCGAACACTCCGTTGCCCAGCGCGAGGGCGGAGAGAGTGAGAGGGGAGTTTGGAAGATTGTGGTATTTCATGGAAGCTATCGGCAGGATGTCAGAAGGGCGGTGGGATGGCAAGGGGTTGAGCGCTATCTGACAGGCGCCAGACCGAATGCACGGAACGCGACAGCAGCTTTGCCGCCGATCCGACGTCCAGAAGCTCCGGCATCGCGGTTGCATATTCGGGTACCGTATTGGTGACCTGAGGCTGGTAGGGAAAGGAATCGCACTCAAGGGTGCATACAGGATTCGAACTACTGGCCGACTGGGGAGCCCAGAGGAGGCAATTCCTCGAAACGCAACCGCGGCACGGGCCGCGGTTTCTTTTTTGCGTCCGCAGGGTACGGGATGCGCAAGAGCGACGGTCCCGCATGACGCGTCTGATCAACTCCGTCTGCGGCCGCGATCACGACACTCGGCGACACGAACACGGCCGGTCCGCGGTTCTACCGGGTCCAAGTGCGCGTTCCGCAGCAATGATGGATTACGCGGCTTGAGCCGGCTGTTTTTATGGACAGCAGGGGCCTTCCGTCTACGTGGGGGATGCGTAACCGTAAGGGATTACGGTTCTGGTCGGGTGGTTTGGGAGCCGGGGCTTGGACGCTGCTGGGCCGCTCTTCGCCTTGATTCGCAGTCGATCCGTCCTATTTCGCTTCTTCCCATACCCCCTGACTATAGTTTGCCCCATAGCTGCGCCGGTGTTTGACAATCAAGCCGTTCTCGTCGAACGTGTAGTTGTCTTGGCCGGTTTTGTCTTCGTTGTAGATTGAGACGCTGCCTTTCTGTTGCCGGGGGAGCTCTTGCACTTGCTTACCCGCCTGGTCGAACATCTCTATCGGGAGGCCGGCAGACGCTTGGATGACCGATTGAACAGGGCGCCCAATGGCCGGCACACTCGTCCTGCCAGGCGTCTGAACGGAGCGGCAACCACTTACGAGAACCGCTATACCAACGACCGTCAACAGCATGCTTTTCATAGTTCAGTTCTCCTTGGCGTATTCACGTCCTGTCCCCTAAGATAATACGCGCTACCGCCAGCGCACCAAGTCCAATCGCCGACGCCCTGGATGGCGCAGGTAAGCTTGGATACGCCGGCCCGCTCGCGCAAGGCGTTGATAATCCGGTTGTCAGTTCCATGTGGCGGCGGTTAGTCTCCCCGCAGTTGTCATCCCGAGGGGCGCCCTGCGCGTTCTTGTCGCACAAGGCGCCCCCTGCCTGCCTCCCGCTGAATCATCCGGTTGGTGTGACAGGCACGGTGATGCCTGAGGATCTGAATCGCTATGAGCGTCCTTGTCCAGAATAGTGTGAAGCGCACGTTGTTTGCGATGGCGTTCCCCATGTTGGCGGGTACCTTCGCGATGAACGCCTATAACCTGACGGATGCGTGGTTCGTCGCGCAACTCGGTACATTCCCATTGGCCGCGATCGGGTTCACGTTCCCGGTGATCATGCTGCTGTCGTGCGTCTCGATGGGGTTGGGCTCCGGCATCACCACGCTGACATCGCATGCACTCGGCCGCAAGGACCACGAGGATGCCGCGCATTTCGCCACGTACGGCATGGCGTTCGCCTGCGGGGTTGCCGCCGTGATCGCCGTGGCCGGGTATCTGAGCGTTGGGCCGATATTCACCCGCCTGGGCGCCGACGAGCATACGCTCCCGCTGGTCGGTGCTTATATGCGGATCTGGTATATCGGGGCGCCGACGATGTGTCTGCCCATGATCGGCAACGGGATTCTCATCTCCATGGGGGACTCCAAGCATGCAAGTCGCCTGATGATGCTCGGGACGCTCCTCAACCTGATCCTCAATCCCATCCTTATATTTGGGTGGCTGGGCGTACCGGCCCTGGGCATCCGCGGGTCGGCCCTGGCGACGGTCATTGCGCAGGCCGTGTCCATGGTCTGGCTGCTCCGCCTCCTCTTCAAATACCGACTGCTTAAGGTTGGCGGCTGGCGTTTCGGTGACGCGCTGAGGGCTGTGCGAGGAATTTTGCGTTTCGGTGTTCCGGGCATTCTCAGCAATGCGCTCATGCCGATTTCCGCCACCGTTATCACCCGGATTTTGAGCGGCTTCGGGAATGAGGCCGTGGCGGCTTGCGGTGTGGCCGGGCGCATCGAGATGTTCGCATTCATCATTCCCATGGCGCTGGGGATGTCGATGACCCCGTTCATCAGCCAGAACTATGGGGCCCACCGGATTGACCGGATCCGGGAGGCGGTCGGGATGTCCTATCGTTTCGCGCTTCTGTACGGGGGCGGGGTGGCGTTGGTTTTTTTCAGCTGCGCGCGCCTGCTGGGCGGCTTGTTCAGTTCCGATCCAACGGTGGTTGACATCCTGGTGTCCTATATCAGGATTATTGCTTTCGGCTACGGACTGATGGAAACGCACCGCTATTCCAGCATGATCCTCACGGGAATGCACCGGCCGATGTCGGCGACCGTCCTGAATACAATACGCGTCCTCGTGCTCCTCATCCCGTTGTCCTGCCTTGGGGCCTATCTGGACGGGGTGCGCGGCGTTTTCGTCGGGCGCCTGGTGACGGACATAGTTGTCGGCGTCATCGGCATGCTGTGGGTGAGCCGCATGCTGCGGCGGACGGCTCCGGTGCCGATGCCCTGCCAACATCCTTAGGAGCGATGCCAGCCATCGTGAAAGACAGAGTTACCCCAGAAGCAGCTCTATGAATCAAGACGAATCGCCCCATTCACGCCTTCACCTTTCCAGCAGGGGGGAACCGTTTTGCCAGCACGCTTCAAGACATCACCGAGCGCAAGAAGGCGGAACAGGCGTTGCATGACTCTGAGACGCGCTACCGCACCCTGTTCGACCAGTCGCCGGATGCCGTCGTAATCCTTGACCCCGAAACAGGTGCGCTCTTGGATTTCAACGAAGAGGCCTGCAACTACCTCGGCTACACCCGCGAAGAACTGAGCAAACTTACGATCCCCGACCTGGAGGTCATCGAGTCCAGCGAGGATACGCAGCTTCACTTCCGTCAAATCATCTCCAAAGGTCAAGACCGGTTCATCACCCGACACAAGACCAAGAATGGCTCCATACGGGATATCGAGGTGATAACGAGGCCTATCCAAGTGGGCGGCAGGACGCTACTTCACGGCCTATGGCATGACATCACTGAAAGCAAGCGGGCCGAAGAGGAACTCCGCAAGTCCCGCGACGAACTGGAAGGCAAGGTTGCGGAGCGTACGGCTCAATTGCGATTGCTGACACTGAACATCATCGCTGTGGAAGAAAAGGAAAGGGAGCGGATCGGCTACGCCCTCCATGAGGATCTTCAGCAAACCCTTGTGGCGTTACAGTACAAGATCGCGGCCATTCGCGAGTCTGCGTCCAGCCTTGAGGAACGATCCACGGTGGGGGCGGCCGCCGGCATCCTCGACAAAGCAATTGCCTTAACGAGGTCGCTAAGCGTCGAAATGATGCCTCCCGTATTTCCCGGCAAGAATCTGCTGGCGGATTTGGAATGGCTTGCTGGCGACATGCAGGAAAGATTCGGGCTTGCCGTGCGCCTGCGGGCAAAATCCGAACAGGTGGAGCCATCGGATGCCGTCCGTGAGTTCCTGGTTCGGGCCGTCAGAGAACTCCTGTTCAATGTTGTCCGCCATGCGCAGATCAAGACAGCCGATGTGTCAATCGAACGCCTCGATGGAGACGGGATCACGATCCATGTAATAGACAACGGCAAAGGCGTCGCCGCAGACCAACTCACCGGCCACGGCTTGGGGCTCTTCAAGCTTCGCGAGAGGGTGGAGCATTTCGGGGGCACACTGCGGTTGGACTCCACACCCGGCAAGGGGACCTGCGTCACGCTGACCCTGCCGGTGAAGTGACCTGAGGTTGACTTCCGGTGTGATCAATACGGGGCGAGGTCGCCCATCGGTTGAGCTGTAGTCTCCATCGTGCCACCTGGTCCGGCCAGGGTCGCTTTTTCAGCTGCACAGATTGCCACCACCCAAAAGGTCCCGGCCCCCTCACACGGTGGAGGGACAAGAGAGCGCTCTCTTGTCGGCCGTGTAGGAGAACCGGGAAGAAACTCATAACGAGAGTCAGACTAGTGCCAGCAGGTTAGCCCAGCATGAGGAACGAGCAAGAAGTTGGTGACTAGACCGCTTCCTGCCCGACTTCCGTAATAGGCTTGCCGGCTGCGCATACCTTGAGTGCGTATTCCAGGTGAGATCCCACCGGCGTAGCCACGTAGACCGCATCGACGTCGGGATCAGCGATCAGTGCCTCAGCATCCGTGGTCCAACGCGGCACGCCGTGCCGTTTTGCATAGTCTTCCGCCAGCCGACCATCCCGGCGCATGACCATGGCCAGCGCGCTGCCCGGTGCTTTGGCGAAGCCTGGTCCACTCTTCACCTCAGTCACATCGCCACACCCTATGATTCCCCAACGGACAACCTTCATTTTCTTCCTTCCACATGCTCATCAAACCACCGCTGGTCGCCCAGGACTACGGACGTTTCGATCTGTCGTGCCGGCACGCCCCAGTATTTGGGCAGCAGGCGATCCTTCTTCTCCGGGGTAACGAGCCTGAATCCGTGTTTCTCGTAAAACCGGATGGCCCAATCCGCGGCGGCCCAGGTGCCAATCAGGGTGGGGGTACTGATTTGGGCCAACAGGAAATGGAGTAACTGGCCCCCGATCCCGTGGCGCCGGTGGCTGGTGCGCACATACGCATGCCGGATCAACGTTACGTCCTGCACGGGCTGCACGCCCATGATGCCCACGAGTTGACCGTCCATCTCAAACCCCCAGAACTGCACGCCGCTGTCGATTGCCGCTCGTAACTCAGCGCGGGGCATGTACGGATCATGCCAGCGGTCGGCCGGGATCACGCCCTTGTACGCCGTGGCGGCGTCATTGACGATCGCATAGACCGTGTCGAAGTCAGCGGGTGTGCAGGGGCGGATCAGTGTTGCCATGGCCTGCTATTCCTTTCTGGTGGATCGCCGATTTTGAGCTGGACCGTTCCCTTTGCTGCCGATCCCGAACCTGGCGCTCAGGTGTGACTCGGTACCCTCCCTGATTAACGTCACCAGCGCCTCGTCCATGAATCCGTAATCGTCAGGGATGTCCAGGCACTCGATCGGCGGCAGTTGCATGTTCCTGAACATTTCCCGCAGGCGGGCCTTGTGCTCTGCTTCCATGGCCAGTACCAGGTCGGCCCACTCCAGATCCCGTTGCGACACGCGGTGCGCGCTTTGCGGGCTGACGCCGGCCGACCTGACCTCAATGCGCTGATCGTTGGCGTAGACCCGGGTGGCCGTGGGACTCCGCCATTGGTTCCGGCCGCAGACGAAAAGGATGTGGGGTCTGGCGGGCATGGGGTCAATCAGCCGGAAATGCCCTAGCGGTCATGGCAGCTGCCTCCTCCAACCAGGCGCGGCGCTGCTCGGGGTGAAGTTCCCCCCGTTTTTTGGACAGGTGGTTAAGGTATAGCCAACGGTCCAACAGGACGGGAGATTTGATATGGCAGCGAAGCGGAAAGTGCACACGAATGAGTTCAAGGCGCGGGTGGCGCTGGAGGCGGCGAAGGG
>CAITUY010000172.1 GCA_903895695.1 uncultured bacterium | reverse complement strand
CCTCGACGTTCCCCTGCCGGAGTCCACACCGCAACAGGGAACGAGATAGACCGGGATATCTGATCCCGGCCAGGAACGAAATCCTAACGAAATAAGAAAGAGATTAAGGCGATCCGCCCTTATTGGCCGGTAAAGGAGCATCCCCGACGGTGGGGCCATGACTATGGCGCGAGCGGCGCTGTGCGAGGCGGACTTTGCCACCCCAAGCTCTATCAAGTTCCCAATCGCGCTTGGAAAGTCTGCTGGTATTGCAGGTGACGGTACAATCGACGGCAACGCACGCCGGAGAGGTGCCCACCACAGTACTCAGCAACCTTTGCCCCTCCTGTGGCACCGCGCTCCGGGGGGGGTAATGGCAAGTTTGGAGCGTTCCTTGCAGATTCTCATTGAAATCGCGGTTCAAAGCGGCCAAAAGAAACAATATGCAGCAACACAGAGCAGCCAACAAGCAGTTCGAGTCGTTTTCGGCCTCGGAACTCTATTGTCCGCGCTGCCGGACGGCCAGACCGGTGCGGGAACGGCTGCTGCTCGTGACGCCGGCGGGCGAGATTCATGAGTACCGGTGCAAGGTGTGTTCAGAGTCGCTTGGCACTCGCGACGTGACAGCAAAGCGGCCAGGGGAGATCGTGCGGTGACTCCGGGCCTTTATGTGGTCGGAACGCCCATCGGCAATCTCGAGGATTTGTCGCCGCGGGCGGTCCAGACGCTGTCCGGTGTCGAGGCGATCCTGACAGAGGATACGCGGCACACGCGCATCCTGCTCGACCGGTTCGGCATCAAGACGCCCACGGTGAGCTGCCACAAGTTCAATGAGGCGTCGCGAGTCGAGGGCGTTGTCCAGCGGATCAAGGCTGGTGCTGCGGTGGCCTTGGTGACGGATTCGGGCATGCCAGCCATATCCGACCCTGGGTCGCGCATGGTGGCGGCCTGCCGGCGGGCGGGTGTGGCGGTCACGGCGGTGCCGGGGCCGACGGCGGTGACGACGGCGGTGGCGCTCAGCGGGTTCGGCGGCAACGGGTTCGTGTTCGCCGGGTTTGCTCCGCGCAAGAGCGGGGCGATGCGGCGGCTGCTGGGCGAACTGGCGGAGTGTCCCGTCCCGGTAGTCCTGTACGAGTCGCCGTATCGCGTGCTCAAGCTGTTGGGTGAGATTACGGTGGTGCTGGGGGACCGGCCGGTGTGCATGGCGCGGGAACTGACCAAGAAATTCGAGGAAACGCGCGTGGGGACGGCCCTCGAGCTGATCGAGGCCTACAAAGGGCGCACGGTGAAGGGCGAGATCGTGGTTGTCGTCGCGCCGCGCGTTGACAGGCACGAACCTGAGTGTTAGGTTCACCGCAGTCGGGAATGTGCAGCCATGGACGTGCCAGCAGACAGCCTTGAGGTCGCCATCCAAGGGACCGACGCGTTCATTCGCGTGAGCGGTCGCGGATCGTTCAAAGGCGGTCCGGCCGTCAAGCAGTTCGGGACGACAGCGGTCGATCGCGGGTGTCGGCGACTGGTGGTCGACTTGCGGGCCTGCGTGGGCATGGACAGCACGTTCATGGGCGTTCTGGCGGGCCTGGCATTGGCGGCGCGTCGCAAAGGCGGGTCGCTCGTTCTCCGGGCCGTTAGCGACAAGAACGCCAATCTGATCCGGACGCTCGGGCTGAGCCATTTGGTCAGCATCGAAGCTGCCGCCGGCCCGCTCGTGCCGCCGGGGAATCGGCTCGACACGGCCACCGATACCCGCACCCTTGCCGAGACCATGGTAATCGCGCACGAAACCCTGGTGGAGGTGTCGGCCGACAATCTCCCGAAGTTCAAGGACGTGCTGGCCTACCTGAAGGAAGATCTCAACAATCAGATGGGGGCTGGCGGCGCGGGGCCGGGCAAGCCGTGAACGAAGCCGCGCAGCTCGGGCTGGGGCTGTTCGGGGTCGGCGAGTGTGCCCTCGTGGGCATCCTGGTCGGACTGGCGGTGCGGCAGCGCCACCTGCGGCGGCGGCTGGAGGCCTTGCTCCAGGAAAAAAACGTGGTCTTCAGCTTCGTCCACGACGTGGGCGAGATCTTTTCCGGAACCCTCACGGCCGAGCTTCCTGAGTTGCTCAAGCGGGTGCTGTTCTATGCGTTACGCACGACCCGGGGCGGAGCCGGCGCATTGTACCTGACGGACCCGAACGACGGGCTCCTCCACATTCAAGCTACCTCGGGTGTTTTCCCGCCTCTCTCCGGGTCGTTGGGCGACGGCTACAAGGGGGCGCTCAGCAAGTTACGGTACGTCGAGGACGTGTTGAGGCGGCAATCCATCCGACTAGGGGAAGGGATCGTAGGCGAGACCGCCTCGACCGGGTTGGCGATCCTGGTCGCCGACGGCGACCTGGACCGACGGGTGCCGCAGTATGACGACGAGAACCTGCACATTCGATCCCTGCTGGCCGTGCCGATGCGGTTCCGCAACGAGGTGCTGGGCGTGCTGGTGGCGGTCAACCGCGTCGATGCGCTTCCGTTCAACGCGAGCGACGAGAGCCTGCTGCAGGCATTGGCGGACCAGGCGTCAGTGTCCGTTTACTATGCGCGGTTCAGCTCGGCGCTGGCCGAGAAGAAACGACTGGATTACGATTTGTCATTGGCGAACGGCATTCAGGCCTCGTTGCTGCCCAAGGAGATCCCGCGCCTGAGCGGGGCGGAACTGGCGGCCTTTAGCGTGCCGGCCTCGCAGATCGGGGGCGACTACTACGACTTCATCCGGATTGACGACCGACACCTCGGGATTGCCATCGCCGATGTCGCCGGCAAGGGCGTGACCGGCGCGCTCGTGATGTCGATGTGCCGGACCGTGCTGCGCACCAAGGCTCCGGGTTGCCTGGATCCGGCCAGCGTGCTCCGCGCCCTGAATGCGGTGATGAGCGAGGATTTGTCGGCGGACATGTACGTGACGATGCTGTATATGGTGATCGACGTTCAGGATCGGACGCTGCGGGTGGCACGGGCCGGCCATGTCACGCCGCTGGTGGTTCCTGGAAACCGCGGCCAGCCGTACCTGATCGAGTCGTCCGGCATGGCGATCGGTCTGGCCGATTGCGCCACTTTCGACGCCTTGCTGGAGGATAAGACGGTCGTCTTGGGGCCGGGCGACATCCTGCTGGGTTACACCGACGGGATTACGGAGGCCATGGACCGCAACCAGAACGAGTGGGGATTGTTGAACCTGTGCACGACGGTGCAGTTGTCGGTCATGACCCGCACGTCCGCCAGCGGCGTGGCGGACCGCGTTCGCGGGCGTTTGCTGGAGTTCGTGGGCGACACCGCCCAGTATGACGACATGACGTTGGTGGTTCTGAAACTGGGGTGATACAGCAACCCGGAAGGCCGGGCGGCTGACGAGAAATCGAGGGGGAAAAGGTGACGGCAAAACGCGATTATTACGAAGTCCTGGGCGTTCCCCGGGATGCGTCGCCCGACGACGTCAAGAAGACCTACCGGCGGCTGGCCATGCAGTTTCATCCTGACCGCAACCAGGGGGACAAGGTGGCGGAGGCCCGGTTTAAGGAAGTCAGCGAAGCGTACGAGGTGTTGAGCGACGCCGACAAGCGACGGCAGTACGATCAGTACGGGCACGAAGGGCTGCGGTCGGCATTCGGGCCGGGCGGGTTCGAGTTCTCGCGGGACTTCACGCATCTTTCCGACCTGCAGGATCTCTTCGGCAGCCTGTTCGGCGATTCCGGCGGCGGGCTGTTCGACGACCTGTTCGGGGGCGGCCGGCGACAGTCCCGCACGGGGCCCCAACAGGGGGCGGACTTGCGGTTCGACCTGGAGGTCGACTTCGAGGAGGCGGTGTTCGGCTCGCAGCGAGAGATTACGCTGGCGGTAAGCGAACAGTGCCCCGCGTGCTCGGGGAAGGGAAGCGCGCCGGGCAGTTCCGAGGAAGCCTGCCGGCACTGCGGCGGGCGCGGGGCGGTGGTGTCGTCGAGCGGGTTCTTCCAGGTTCGCCAGACCTGCCCGGTCTGCGGGGGGGGTGGTCGGGTCGTGACGAAGCCGTGTGCCGATTGCCGCGGCTCGGGGCGGCAGAAGACGCGCAAACGGCTGACGCTGCGGATTCCGCCCGGTGTCGAGACGGGCTCCCGGTTGCGCCTGGCGGGGCGGGGCGAAGGCGGCGTGCGCGGCGGGCCACCCGGCGACCTGTATGTGATCCTGCACGTCAAGGCGCACGAGGTCTTCCAGCGGGAAGGCGGCGACCTGCTGTGTGAGGTGCCGGTGCCCATGCACGTGGCGGCGTTGGGCGGCGATATCGAGGTGCCGACACTGGATGGCTTCGCGACCTTGAAGATCGAGCCGGCCACGGAAAGCGGCCGGATGTTCCGGCTGCGCGGCAAAGGCGTGAAGAGCCTCGACGGCTATGGGCGGGGTGACCTGCACATCCGCGTCGTGGTCGAAATGCCCGCGCACCTGAGCTCCGCCCAGAAGAAGGCCCTTAAAGCGTTCAGCGATGTGGCCGCGCAGGACAATTATCCGATTGGCGGCAAGGTGCGGCAGCGGGCCGAGGCGTTTTTCGCGCGGCGCGACGCCCTGGCAAAGGCCGGCGAGTAAACCATGAAGCCGCGGTGTTTTGTCGATCCCGCCGAGTGGGCGCGGGAGAGCATCCGGCTGCGGGCTGAGGATGCGCACCATCTTACCGATGTGTTGCGGGCTGAAGTCGGCACGGAAGTCACGGTGGGTGACGGGCGGGGCGGCGAGGCCCAGGGTGAGATCGCCGAGATCGGGCCCGAGGGAGGCGTCGTCGTCCGGGTCCTGGGGCGCCGCCCGCACGGCGCGGCGGATTGGCGGATCACGCTGGTCCAGGCCGTTCCCAAAGGCGAGCGGATGGAATGGATCGTCCAGAAGGCGGTCGAACTCGGCGCCTGGTCGGTGGTCCCGGTAATGACCGAACGGGGGGTGGTACGGCTGGAGGGAGGGCGGGCGGATAACCGCGTGGCCCGCTGGCAGCGTATCGCCGTCGAGGCGGCAAAGCAGTGCCGGACCGCGTGGGTCATGCGGGTCGAGCCCGTGGTCGACTTGTCGCAATGGTTGGGGGCCACGGGCCGTCCCGGGGCCGCGGTGGTCGGTTCCCTCGATGCTGACGCGCGCCCGTTTCGGAACGTGTGTGCCGGGCTTCGGCTGCAACCCCCGGGCGATGTGGCGGTGCTGATCGGCCCCGAGGGCGATTTCACGCCTGCGGAGCTCGCGGCGGCGAAGGCGGCGGGCGCGACGCCCGTGACGTTTGGCCGGCGCGTCCTGCGCGTCGAAACGGCGGCGCTGCACGCGGTGAGCGTATTGGCTTACGAGTTGGGCGTGATGGCGGCGGAGTGAGGGCGCCGGCGCCGTCAGGGCCCGCCCATGACGCGCTGGAACTGGGGCGTAGTTCGGAGCGGGTCGAATCGAGGATCCACGCGCAATGCCGAGAGAGCGGCTTCCTTGTCGACCTGCACGGCCTGCTGCACGGCGGTCATGGCGGCTTCGTTCCTGTGCATGGCCACGCGTACGGCGGCCAGATCCAGCCAGCCGCGCATGTCCTTCGGCGTTGACTCCGCGTACAGCGCCAGGGCGTCCTCCATCCAGTTGATTTTGCGTTCGTCGGCCGACATTTGTGCCATGCGCAGGTAGGCCGTGCCCGGGAGCCCCTTCTGGCTGAGCAGGTTCGTCATCACGAACTGGAATTTCTCGGAAAACCCGAGTTTCCGGTAGACGTCGGCCAGTTCCAGCGCGGCCCCGATATTGGCGTTGCTGCCGGCCACCACGACTTCCAAGTCGTGCTGCCTATCGCTCAACGCGGCGCGACTTTTGATATCGTTGAGGAACCCCCGGGCACTGCCGTTGTTCGGGTCCTGCGCGCAGAATGTTTCCATGACCTTGATGGCATCGGGGATGCGGCCCCAGCGTCTGTACACCTCGGCCAGCCGGAAGCTGGCCTCGGGGCTCAGGGGATACAGGCGGATGGCTTCCCTGAAGCTCTCCTCCGCCTCGCTCATCATATTTCGCATGGTATAGATGCCGGCAATGGCGCTGCGTAGCTTCGAAAACGATTTACGCGCCACGACATCCCGCAGGAAACCGGGCGTGCCGACCAGTCGTTTCGTGTACCAGTCCCAGAAGTCCAGGTCGGCGTGGACGATTTCCGCGGACAGCGCGGGCAGCGGGTCGGCGTTGAGCTTCATGATGAGGCCGTGCGGAGTCAGGTAGGGGTACATCCAGGAGATGATGTAGCTCTCCTCGACGTAAAAGTCGTGCCGGGTTTTGTTGTGATCGAAGATCATCTGGGCGAGGATGCCGTTGATCAGCATCACGCCGCCAATGCCCTGGACGTTGACGCGGCCGTTCTCGATCTTGATATCGGCGCTGGCCGGCGTCCGTCCGGCCCGGACATCCTCGACGTATTTCTGGAACGCCCCGGTGCCGTCGACCACGGACGGAATCCAGAGCTCATCGCCCATCAGGTCGCGCATGACGCTCATGTAGGTGGTGTCGGCGAGGGCATTCTGGGTGATCAGGTAGACATCCGGCCGGACATGGGCGGAGTAGATCATGTAGGTCGGGATAAACCGGCCCGGGTCTGTGCCCCCATAGAATACGGCGCCGGGTCCCATCTCGGGCGGGTAGGAGGGGTTGGGCAGGGGTTCCTCGCCAGGGGCGAGTTCCTCGTTGATGCCGTCGGCCCCGCGCAGCTCGTAGTTGCCGAATTGCCAGCCGAAGTCGTGGCCGTTCTGCTCCGCGCCGCCGTCGGTGCGGACGAGTTCCTTGTTGAAGGCGTTTTCCAGGAGTGGGAGTGCGGGGATGATGATCACGACCGCGACGACGCCCAGGCCCACAAGCGCTTTCCGGCCGTGCAGGACTGTGGCGAAGGCCGCGAGGCCCAGCACGAGGCCGTAGCCGATATAGAAGGCGAACAGGGCGTGGGACGAGATGAATTTTACACGTTGGATGAACTCATCCTGGACGTCGCCCGTGGGATTGGCGAGGGCGATGAGTACCACGCTCATGACCAGGAAGCCGGATAGCGAGGCGAGGATCCACTTCTGGTCATCGCGGTCGATGTCGACGGCGAGTTGGGCGGGACCCCGGGTCAGGTGGACCACGATCATCCCGACGAGCAGGGGCACAAGCACCGTCAGGATGATTCCGAGCCGTTCTATAGCCGAGAGATCGGGGTGCCCGATCAGACAGAGCATCTTGAAGGCGGCGAAGAACAGCACGCCAGCCGTGCCGATCACGACCAGTGCCAGCGTGACGCGCTCGGAAATGGGCGTCGGGCCACGGCCGAACGCTTTCCGGAGCATCTCCCCGAATTCGTTGACGACGTAGACGAACCCGCCAATGCCCATGATGACCAGCATGGCGAAGATCAGGACATGGTAGGTTCCGGCGAGCAGGGGGATTTCCGCCCCGGTGGGCGCGATGATTTCCTCGAGCAGAATAAGCCCGGCGGCCGCGGCGGCCAGCGCCACGGCGGCATAGAGCGCGCGGAACCGCCTGGCCCTGAAGCGGACGTTCCAGGCCGTGAAGGGCAGGAGGCCCAGGATGGCGATGGGCAGCGTGAACTTGGCGCGCAGGTCGGACGCGTAGTCGCCGATCTGTTGCGCGAATTGGGCGGTGAAGATGTCGGTGGGGACGATCTGTTCGTACTGGCCGCGGGTGATGGTGTGGACGAACCCTTCCCACGTGCGGGGATAGCCCCAGTTCATGGGCGGATTGGTTTCGGACGCCAGCGGCATGAAGGCGTAGACGAGGAGGCCCAGTTCCAGGCAGAGGATGGCGGGGGCCACCCGTTTGCCATTGGGCAGGAAGGCATAGGCCAGGCCGAGCACCGCAAAGTTGAGTGCAACGTAAAGGAATGTCGTGGGGTGGGTGGGGTGGATGATCCCGAGGTAAGTGACGTGGGCGTTGGGGCCCACCAGGGCCTGGATGACGCCCGTCTCCGCCAGCACGTAGTACAGGACGAAGGGGATTCCCGCGATGACGAAGTCGCGGAACAGGGCCGTGTCACGGAAGAGGACGACCACCGCGAGCGACGCGAGGAGGAGCAGGAGCACCTGGTAGTTGGTGAGCCCCAGGCCGAATGCCAGCGACATGAGGAACAGCACCCGGTCGTTGGGCTGGCGGCGCCATACTACGGCCATGAGCGCGGTGAGCACGACGATGGCCCCCAGGCCGAGTGCGTAGTAGATGCCAACCTGCCCGAAGTCGTGATACGTGCCGAGGTGCAGGAACAGCCGCGACAGCATGACCCCCAGGCAGCAGAACGCAATACCGAGCACAAGTCCGCTCAACCATGACAGCCGTTCGGACGGACGGCGCATCCAAACATAGGCCAGGAAGAGAACGAGCGTCAGGAAGAAGGCATTCAGCGAGTAGACCTCGACGATGACGGCCTGCGACCACGTCACGGGGCTGAAGGCGAAGACCAGGCTGCTGGCCACGCCGGCGGCCCAGCAGATCCTGCCCTCCGACTTCTCGCCGATGACATCGCTGAGTCGGCGCACGCTGCGCAGCATGTCGCGGCCGGAGCGGCAGATCAGGATTGCGGAAAGCCCACTGGCCATGGCCCCGAAGAAGGCCGACGCAAAGCCGATGCTCCACGCCGGGTTGGGATGTCCACGGAACCGCACGAAGAAGAAAATCTTCGTGAAGAACCACACGATGATGCTCCAGATCGGGTAGCCCGGGGGATGGGGAATACCGAGATGACTGCCGCCGACCGCCAGTTCGCCGGAATCCTCCATCGTCACAGTGGGGGCCAGCGTCCACGTGTAGACGAGCAGGGCGACGATGAAGGTTGTCCAGAAGGCTGACCAGTCGACGAAGCGGAAGAACGGTCCGGAATCCTGCGCCTCGGGGCCGGGGGAAGGCTCTTCCTGGGGGGGCATCACAGATGCGGCAGGTTGCTCATCGGATACCGCCTTCTCTGTAATCGGGTCGCGCATGCGGACAGCGTATGTACCAAAACGACAACGGGCGAACAAGGTGCAAACTTGTAAGCCAGCCAAGCCTGTGGCATAAATCGACCGATGGTATTTCCTCAGCAGGTATTGGTGACGGGCTCGGCGGGAGTGATCGGGCGGATCGTGTGCGGCGCGCTGTCGGAGTGCGGCCACCGCGTCCGTGGATTCGACCGGGTGGCGTCACCCGGGGTCGAATCGGTCGTCGGCACGATTACGGATGCAGAGGCGGTCGACCGGGCCGTGGCCGGCTGCTCAACCGTCGTGCACCTGGCCGCAACCACCGATGACGCCGATTTCCTGTCCGAGCTGGTGCCGAACAACATTGTCGGGGTCTACCACGTGCTTGAGGCGGCCCGACGCCTCGGCGTGAAGCGGGTCGTGCTGGCCAGTACCATGCAGACCGTCAGCGGTTTGCGTGCGACCCCCGACCGGCCAGTCCGGGTATCAGACGGGGCGGCGCCGGCCAACGGCTATGCGGTGACCAAAGTGTTCGCTGAGAATCTGGGCCACATGTTTGCCCTGCGGCACGGCATGTCCGTGATTGCCGCGCGAATCGGATGGCTGCCGCGGACGGCCAAGGCGCTTCAACGCATGCGGGATTGTGGCTCCAGCCACCCCGAGTATCTGAGTCACCGCGACGCGGCGCGCTTCTTCGTCGCGGCCGTGGAAGCGCCAGCCAGCGGGTATCACTTGGTATTCGTGACATCCAAGCCACAGGCCGGGGTATACGGGTTGGATCCCGAACCCGCGCGCACGGCAGTCGGCTACGAGGCCGCGGACATGTTTCCAGACGGTTGCGCCTTCGGGTGACCCGCGAGGCGCAACCGTTGGGGATTGTTACACGGGATTGGCGATGAACGAGCCGCCGCGGCACCGCTTGAGGTAGTTGAGCCCGTGGACCTGGCCGGTCATCTCCAGGTCGCCGCGGTACACGGGATCGTGCCAGCCTTCGATGTCGATGCAGCCCTTGAATCCGCCCTGGCGGAGCTCGGATATGATGTCGGTCCAGTTCGAATCACCGAACCCCGGCGTGCGGTGGAACGCCCACGGCTTCGGCCCGGTGATGCCGTACTCGCGGATCACGTCCCACTTGATGGTGGCATCCTTGCCGTGAACGTGGAAGATGCGGGGCACCCACTTGCGCAACTGCGCCATGGGATCGATCAGCTTGACCATCTGGTGGCAGGGCTCCCACTGCAGGCCCACGTTGTCGCCGGGAACGGCGTCGATCATCATGTCCCAGGCCACGGGGTACTGGGCGATGTTCCAGTCGCCGGTCTGCCAGGTGCTGCCCATGTCGCAGTTCTCGAAGGCGAGGCGGACGCCCTTATCGGCGGCGCGCTTGGCCAGCGGTCCGAACACCTTCTTGAATTCCTTCATGGATTCGTCGATGCGCTTGCCGCGTACGCGACCGGCAAAACCGCCGACGATGCCGGCGCCGAACAGGTGGGCGTTGTCGATCAGGGCCTTCCAGCCGCGGCGCGTCTCGTCATCGAGCGGCAGTTCGCCGAGCGGGTTTCCGTAGATGCAGACCGAGCTGATGACGACCCCGGAGTCGCCCAGGGCTGCCTTGACCTCGGTCGCCAGTTTCTTGACGTCCACGTCGCCGATCTTCTGCCAGAACGTGAGCGAGAAGCTCTCGAACCCGTGGGGCAGGATTTGTTTGATATAGGGGGCGCCGGAACTGGCGTTGACCAGTGTACCGATGCGGATGGCTTCATGTTGCATGCTCAGGATCTCCTTGGTGTTGGGTTACAGTTTGATTTCGACGCGACGGCCCGTTTCGGCGCTTTGAATGGCGCCGAAGACCATGGCCAGACTCTTGATATTGTCGGTGCCGACCGTCTCGGGGACGCGGCCGGTGCGGACGCACTCCACGAATTCGCGGATGCAGCCGGCGTGGCCGTCGCGCTTGGGGGTGTCGGGAATGGCGACGGGCGTGTCCTTGAATTCGCTGAAGAAGCCCCCGGTCTTCGTGACGGCCACGGCCTTCAGGGCGTCGCCGCCATCCCAGAGGGCGGACCCGGCGGTGCAGACGGCGCGCCAGTCGCATTCCCAACTGGTGTTCAGGCCCTCGGAGCACCAACTTCCCCGGTACGTGTAGGCCAGGCCGTTACTCATCTCGAAGATCGCGATGGCCGAGGCGTCGTGATCGTACCACGACCCCTTGGGATTCCATTCGTGGCAGTAGACGGCGACCGGATCGGCCCCGGAAATCAGGCGGGCCTGGTCGAAGGTGTGAATCGCCATATCGAGCAGCAGCACATGCTTCATGCGGTCGCGGAACCCGCCGAAGTGGGCGCCGATGTAGAAGTCGCAGTTGAGCGTGGTGAGGTCGCCGATGGGGCCCCCGGAAACCAGGTCGTGGTAGGCCCGGATGCGGGGGTCGTAGCGGCGGTTCTGCATGACCGCGTGCAGGCGACCGGCCTTGGCGGCGGCACGGACCATGCGTTTGGCGTTGGTCATGGAGTCGGCCATGGGCTTCTCGCCGAGCACGTGGCAGCCGTGGCGGAGCGCTTCCAGCACCACGGTGATGTGGGCTTCGGGAATCGTGCAATCGAACACGATGTCCGGCTTGACGGCCTTGAGCATCGCGCGCAGGTCGGTGCCGACTTGTGCATCGGCGAACTGGTATTCGGTCTTCTTGGCCTCAGCCGCCTGGACGTTGATGTCCACCAGTCCGGCCACGGTCACGCCTTCGAGTGACTTGGCGGTCTTGAGCCAGCCATTGCTGATTCCGCCGCATCCAACCAACACAACGCTCAACGGTTTGCTCATGCGAGTTCCTTGCTCCTCAAAAGAAATGCGGCATAGGGTACGCTGTGCGGGGCGCGGGGCAAGAGAAAAAGAGCGACAGCGCTGAACTGCCTCAGTGCAGACGTTCGACATCGAGGGGCGATGGGTTGACGGCAACCCATATCTGCTGTATGGTTATCCATATGAAGACGACCCTGAATATCAGCGACGTGACGATGCGGGAGGTGAAGCGTGAAGCGGCGCGCCGACAGCAGACCATGTCGGAAGTCGTCGAAATGGCTCTGCGCATCATCATCGAGCGGCCCCGGAAGAAGACGGAGCTACCGGCTCTGCCTGAGTTCAGTAGCGGGGGACTGCGCGTCAACATCGCCAATCGCGATGCGCTCTATGACGTGATGGGAGGCTAGCCATGTTTGTCGTCGATACCAATATCCTGGTCTATGGCGCCGACAAGGACTCGCCCGACCATGCGCGATGCCGTGCTAGTCTGGAACAGTGGCGTTCGGAAACGGCCCCTTGGTATGTGACATGGGGGATCGTCTATGAATTTGTGCGCGTCGTGACACACCCGCGAGTGCTGAACCGGCCCTTCTCGGCCGCCCAGGCCTGGGAGTTCTTGGACGCCTTGTTTGCCTCGCCGAGCTTCCGAATTCTGACCGAAACAGACCGTCATCGCCATGTCGCGGCTGAAGTCTTTGCCGAAACCCCCGGCATCTCGGGCAATCTGGTGTTTGATGCGCACACGGCTATTCTGATGAGGGAAAATGGCATCAAGCTCATCTTCACGCGCGACACGGATTTCAACCGGTTCCCTTTTGTCGACACAGTCGATCCGGTCACAGACCATCGCCGAACCAGCGCCTCCACTTTACGCCACGTTCCGCGCCGAAAGTGAGACGCCTCGTTCGCCTGAGGAGGAACAATCATCCAAGTCCTCACCCATTCCCTCAACCTCGACCAACCTGCGACTCAGATCACTTTATTCTTCCGCAAGAGCTGAATTGGTCCTAACCTTCCGCCGTTGACCTGCTGTAACCGATTGCCCCGGTGCAGCTGGCGACGCTGCAGGCCAGCGGCCAACAGGAATCGGGTTGAGGCGACCAGTGGCTGGCCAACGGAAATGAACCACCGAAGTGCAGACATTGTGCCACGGGATGAAAGTGGAGCGATCATAGGATGAAGATACTGAAGACAACCGCGGTCTTTGTGGCAGGCGGCATGCCCCTCTATACTTACGTCCCGAGGAAAGCGCGGAACTTGGAGGCACGCTTGCGAGCCACCTCTGAGAACCTGTGCAAGCTGGTTACGCTCACGGGCATGACCAAGTCTGGAAAGACAGTCCTAGCCGGACGGATATTCCCAAAGGAAACGGCCGTATGGGTAGATGGCGGCACAGTGAGCGCCGAGGACGACCTTTGGAATTCCATCTTGGTCAGCCTTGATGGATTTACTGATGTCACGAAAGCACAGTCGAAACACACGACATCCACTTTCGGGGGAGAATTCGAAGGATCAGCCGGCCTTCCCTTATTTGCGCATGCCCAAGCGAAGATCAGTACGGAGAGGACTCAAGGACGAGACGGTGAAGTTCCCCCCGTTTTTTGGACAGGTGGTTAAGGTATAGCCAACGGTCCAACAGGACGGGAGATTTGATATGGCAGCGAAGCGGAAAGTGCACACGAATGAGTTCAAGGCGCGGGTGGCGCTGGAGGCGGCGAAGGG